>CALELC010000325.1 GCA_937904535.1 uncultured Planctomycetaceae bacterium | reverse complement strand
GCGGCGGGCCGACGCAGTCCCGCTCGCTGGTCTTGTCCTATCCTCACCAGACCGCTGGCACCGTTGCTCGACCGCGCGTCGACGCAACAGCCCCTGCACAACTGGCTGATACCGGAACGGTCGCACAGCACGGAAGCGAGGCCGGGTCAAGGCAGCTGGCCGACGATCTGCAACGGCAGCAGGCCGATCCGGCGCCTGCCGCTGAAGCTTCTTTGCCACTGGGAGCAGCCAACGCTTGGCTGCCGGTAAAAGTCTTTCACCGAACCGATGAGGAAGTGATCGCGCAGATCGACCGAATTCTGGAGAGGTTATGGGACGAGGAAGCGATCGAACCGGTTGAGGTCGCGAGCGACGAAGTTTTATTGCGGCGAGTCTACTTAGATTTGGCTGGTCGCACGCCCACGGTTGCCGAAGTTCGCAGCTTTCTCAAAGACGCCCAGCCGAATCGCTATGAACGTTTGGTTGAACAACTCCTTGCGAGTCCCGATTATGCATCGCATTTTGCCACCACTTGGCGATCGTTTCTCATTCCGGAAGGGATCGACCTCACAGCATTTGGCGGGCGCGAAGCCTTTGACCGTTGGCTGGCCGAGCAGTTTGCTCGAAACGAACCCTACGACGAAGTGGTGCGCAAGCTCCTGCTGGCTGAAGGGCGGTTGTCACAATCCGGGCCGCTGTTGTTTTATACGGCTCTGAAGCTTGATCCCGATCAGTTGGCGGCACGGACAGCCCGAGTCTTTTTAGGACTTCGCCTGGAATGTGCTCAGTGCCACGACCACCCCTTTGAAAATTGGTCGCAAGCCGATTTTTGGGGCTACGCCGCCTTCTTTTCCCAGATTTCTCGCCCCAAGGGTGAGTTGGAAAATGTATCCAAGCTGATGCGCGTCAGCGATATCGATCGCGGTGAGGTGATGCTGCCAGAAACCGACGTGGTGGTGCCACCGCGGCTGCTGGGCCACAGCACTGAAACTGTGGCAACGGAACCCGCGTCGCGTCGTCAACAGCTTGCACGCTGGCTGACCGACAGGTCCAACCCCTACTTCGCACGAGCGACGGTCAATCGGATTTGGGCGCAGCTGTTTGGCCGCGGCATCGTGGACCCGGTGGACGATTTTGGAACTCAAAACCCGCCGCTCTCTCCCGAGTTGATGGATTTGCTGGCCGGCCACTTGATTGACATGCAGTTTGATCTCCGCCGGATGACGCGAGCGATCGTGCTGTCACGAGCCTACCGCTTGTCGAGCGCAGCGGATTCACCCGATCCAAAACGCGTTGAATATTTCGCTCAAATGAGTGTCAAAACGCTCACCGCTCCGCAACTCTACGACTGCATCAGCGTCGCTACGTCCATCGATCAAGCCGGCCACGGCCGGGGCATGTTTTCGATCGCCCGCTTTGAGAACCCACAACGTGAGGCGTTTTTGCGGGATTTTGCATCGCTTCCTGAGAATCGGGTGGAATACCTGACCGGAATTCCCCAGTCGCTGACACTCATGAATGGTGAATTGGTCAGCAACGCCACAGGACAATCCACGGGCGGGTTGCTCCGGTCGCTCGATGCGCCGTTCTTCTCCGATGATCAGCGTATCGAGGTGCTGTTTCTCGCCA
>CALELC010000324.1 GCA_937904535.1 uncultured Planctomycetaceae bacterium | reverse complement strand
GGCGATTGCCCGAGTTGCTACAGAGCAGTCGGACGAACTGCACGCCGAGGCGGAAAAGGCTCTGCAACGGGCCCAGCAGTTGACCGGAGGACGTGACTTAAGCGTTTGGCAGGCACAGTTTCGGTATCAGTCAGAGGTTCATGGCCGCTCTGCAGGGCGCGCAGTCCTCAATGCTCTCCAGCAGAGCGCATTGCCGGAGGGCGTCCGGTCGCTGGCTTTGGGCAATGGCTACTTAAGCCTCGGCGACTGGGAGGAAGCTCGGAATTGGCTTGCGAAAGCCAAGCAGGCAGCACCCGCGGATCTGAGCGTCAGCCTGGCCCAGGTCGCTCTCTGTCGTGCGACAAACGACAACGAAGGACTTTTGCTGGCTCTGGAGGATGCGCATCGCCTGTCGCCGGATCGTCCGGAAATTCGGCGTCAGCTCGCCATTGCACTCGCTTCACAGGCTTCTGGGGAAGAACAGTGGGAGCGAATTCGCAGCTTGACCGGTACGGATCGTCCGGGAGCGTCAGAATCTGACCGATTGTATCACGCTTTGTTGTTAATCAGTCGCGCAGAACCGCAGTATATCGAGCAAGCTCGAACGGTCCTCGACGAGATCAGGCAGTCGTCCGATCAAGCTGTCGCTGATGATGCTGTACGAATGTTGCTCGGTCTCGAACGCAGTCGATGGGCGACCGCAAATAAGCAGGGTAATTCCGCTGATGCGGATGCGGCTTTGGAGGCAATGCAGCAGCTTTACGAGTCGCTTGTAAACCGGAGTCAGCCAAATCCGATCGATTTGTACGGATATGGAGGCCACCTGCTGCAAGTGGGTAAGGGAACAGAGGCGAAAGCCGTCGCTGCAAGGCTTCACAGTTTGGCGCCCGCAGGGCGTGGGACACTGGATCTAAGGCTGAGAACAGCTAAAGAAACGGGCAGCGAGAACGACGTTCCGGGAATCGTCGAAGCGTGGCTCAAAAATCAAGAGGGTGGCAAAACGTCGGAAGCCTATGCGGCCGTCGGTCAGGTCCTGGTGAGCAATGGCCTGGTCAAACAGGCCGTTGAAATTTTGCGGTCTGCCTATCAGGCGGATTCCGCTCAATTGCGAAACTATGTTGTTGCTCTGGCAAAGGCAGACGCCTACGAGCGGGCGATACAGGTCTGCATCGACCGATTCGAAAGCTCGCGTTCTCCAGAAGCGGTGGCACTATTGGCCGACGTCATTGTGGAAGGTTTGCGGCCGGACCTGGTGAATAACAAGATCGACAGCTTGTTTGATGCGGTGGCTCAAGAGTTTCCAATGAACTTGAAACTGATCGAGGCGATCGCCACGTTACGGCTCAGTCAGCAACGCTATACCGACGCCGCCCAGCTGTTTGCTCAGTCGGAAAAACTGAGTTCGGTAAGCTTGGTGACGCTTAACAATATGGCGGTCGCACTCGCGGAAATTCCTGGCCGTCAGGCCGATGCTTTGCAAAGAATTGACCGCGCTATCGATCTTTACGGTCGCGACCCTGAATTGCTCGACACCCTGGGAATCGTGCAGTTGCGTGCGGGGCAATTTCGGGCGGCGGAAGCGACCCTTCGAGAAGCCTATACGAAGTCCAACGAATCCAGGCACCTATTCCATCTGCTTTTGGTGTTTGAGGCCAGCAAACAGTCGGATGAACTCAAGCAGTGGTGGAGCAAAATGGATTTGACGCGTCTCAAGACCGGACTCCTCACTCCTGACGAACGCAGACAACTTGAGGAGTTTCAAAACCAATTTGGAACGCCTCGCACCCTTTGATGCTGATTGACCGTGTTGGCTGCCCGATGAATTTTCTTTGAATCGTATTTTGAGCTTCTGACGTGTCGAAAAACCTTGCTTCCTCTCTCGCGCTGGCGACTGTTTTGACATTGACGGTGATGTCAGGATTGGTGCACGGCTACCTTGACGCACGCTGGACCGGCGGTGCGGATATTGATGCGATCGCTGCGCAGCTTCCGAACCTGCCTGAGCAGGTCGGACCATGGGTGCGGGTGACCGACCATACGCTAACGCCGTCAACGCAAAAACAGCTTCGCTGCTACGGATATCTGAACCGCGAATATTGGAACCCGCAGACGGGCGATCGGATAACGGTGGCGGTGCTGTTTGGGCCGCGGGGACCGATTGCCGTACACACCCCCGAAATCTGCTACAGCAGTGCTGGTACTCAGCCTCTTGGTAGCCGTGTCGTCGAATCGATTGAGACCGAGGGTCAGACCGATCATCTTTGGCATATTCAGTTTAGCCGAGGTAACGAGCCTGCTGCCAATCTGGACGTTTGGTATGCCTGGAGTGATGGCGGGCCATGGGTGGCTGGAGAGTATCCGCGATTTTGGCCGACCGATCGACTTTATAAGATCCAACTCGCCGGGACACCGTCGGCCAGCGGATCCGAGTTACCGTGTCGCGATTTCTTAACGTATTTTCTTCCGGCTGTGCGAACGGCGTTAGCAGCAAATTGACCGATTGTGCACATTCATTATTTTTCTTCCGTGCAACGGTATTGGCGCCGTCGACAATCGTCGTACCATCGCGATCATTCTGAAGGAGTTATTATGACGTCGAATACGGATCAACTCTCAGCGTTAGACAGACGCACGGACGCGTCCTGTGGCGTGACGGCGGTTGCTGAACCGTTGGACGAAGATGCCGCACACCGTAAGGCGGTTGCGCGCAACCAGTACCTGCAGCGAAAATATGTCGTTGAGCGGCTTCTCGGTATCATTCTGCTGTTCCCCGCTGCACCGCTGATCTTGCTTGTCTGCCTGCTGGTAAAGTTGACGTCCAAGGGGCCGGCGCTCTATCGGCAGGTTCGGCTTGGCCACAATCGAGTCAGCTATGAAATTCTGAAGGTTCGTACCATGCGGCTGGATGCCGAGGCCGATGGTGTCGCTCGCTGGTGTGTCAAACATGATCCGCGGATCACGCCGCTTGGGCGGTTCCTGCGGAAGGTTCATTTGGACGAGCTTCCGCAACTGATTAATGTCGCGCGCGGCGAGATGGTGTTGGTTGGCCCTCGTCCGGAACGGCCTCAAATTGCCGAGCGGTTGGCGGAGGACATTGAGGGATATTACGATCGGCTAAGTGTTAAGCCAGGAATTACAGGCTTGGCTCAGATCAACTTGCCGCCAGACGAGACACTCGATGATGCACGCCGCAAGCAGTTACTGGATCTGCGGTACATCGAAGAGGCGAACCTTTGGCTTGATCTGCGCATGCTGATCGCGACGGGTCTGCGAATGTGCGGCATCAGCGGTAGTCGCGTGACGAAGATGCTTTGTTTGTGTCGCAAGTCGTTGCTGGTGGACCACCATCTCGCAGTGGATGAAGCGTCGGTGCATGATGAAATTGTTATGTTCCCAGCGTCCATCAGTGACTCTTCGACGGATTTGGACGAGCACTGCGTTAGCATTGATACCGGTTCAAGTGCTCAGCACCGCCGCATCACGGACTATCCCCGTCAGCCGCGCTGAGTAGATTTCCCGCATCAGCTCGCTAGCTCCCTGTCCGAGGTCGCTCGGACCACTGATCCCCGGCCGGTGTCGGTTCTCCCCTTAGCGACGTCGATGCAGTCCCCGTGGACAGCCCCGCGTCGCTCGTTCCGTGACCCACGTGGCGTTGGAGGCGAACCGGTCTCTTAATGAATCGCTCTATGCCTGCTCGTACGCTTCCGAGTGCTCTGACCGTTGATGTTGAAGACTATTTTCAGGTCTCAGCCTTTGAACATCGCATTTCACGCGATGACTGGCCGAGCATTCCGGCGAGAGTAGAAGGCAGTACCGATCGGTTACTCGAGTTGTTTAGTGACGCCGGTGTCCACGGCACGTTTTTTGTTCTTGGCTGGGTTGCCGAGCGGTTTCCGCAACTGGTGCAACGCATTGCCGCTGCCGGCCACGAACTCGCGTCGCATGGGTACTGGCATCGGCTC
>CALELC010000323.1 GCA_937904535.1 uncultured Planctomycetaceae bacterium | reverse complement strand
AACAGAATCTTCTTGATATCCTCACGTCGGGGCACGACAGTTTCCGGCAAAAAGTAGTGAAGGGTTCAGGGCGGCAAATTGCTCAGGAAGATAACACAGTTGCACTCCGCGGCGAAGGTGGCTGGGGTCGCGCTTTGCACCAGCCCGCATTCGGACGCCCGCAAAATTCACTCCGCCGGCACCTCGCGCCAGCGCCGCGTCGCGATTCCTGCCACGGTCAGCAGCACCAGTGTGATCACCGTGATCGCTCCGGACCAACGATGGATCGAGAGCATCGTGATCAATCCCGTCGTCCCCAGATTCTGCACCATACTCGACAACATCGTTGCCATCGTGATCCAGCTCGCGGCCAACCACAACCAAAACAGCAGCCCTGCTAGCCGCAGAGGACCGCGAGCCGAGTCGGCAGCCGAGAAACGATTTCGCCTCGCCCATCGCGGGATGATGATGGCCGCGATCGGCACCAACGTTACAAACACGCCACTGGCCGCCATGTGAGCGATCAAGGCATCGCTGCCCATGTGGCCGATGCGCAAGATCGATCCCCAGGCGGTAGTGGCCAGGACGGCGGTCGTCAAAATCAGCAGCACCCCGACGACGATTACTAACAAACTTAGCCAGCGCTTCATGGCTGCACCTCTTGAGTGACTGGCGTCGCCGGTCGTGCTATCCAGCGGACCATGATGGCCAGCAGCAATAGGCCGGTGACGACCACCGAGGCCGACAGGATCAATTTGAACTGGTCTCGGCGAGCAAATAGTTGGTTCCAAACGAGCTGCCGATTCGCGTCGATCCCCTGGAGCTCGGCCATCGTGACTTGAATGGGCGAGTCATCCGGCGCGGGACCGGCCGCGATGACCGTCCCAGTGAAGATTGCGGAATCCGGCCGATGGCATTCCACGCAGCCTTTGGCTCCGAGTGCCCAGTTGGCCGGGCGAACGTCGTGACCCTGCGGCCACGCAACCATGGTTTGCTGGTCCAGCGGCTGACTGACCAATTGCTCATTGCTTTCATCGGCCCGGTACAACTTGCCGGCCGAGACGTACACCGGCGTACCGTCGATTTGCTCAGCGATCGCGGCGAGCGCTTGCGAGACTTTCTGATTAAACGTTTCGCTCCCTTGAGCACTGACTTCGGCGACAAAATCACGGCGAACCCGCAGCGCTCGCCGGGTCCAGGTGTACACCGACTCCGGATGCAGCGGCACGATTTGCTCGCCGTCGAGGCGTCCCCAAAACGCCGGCCACATCACCCGGTGCGGGTGGAGCTTCGCACGTGAACTGTGGCCGCCTGCATCCGGTTCGTCTGCGTTCGTGTCGGACGGGGTGCTCGTGAGCGGCATGTAGACGGGGGCACGCAGCAGCGGCAACTGGTTGTCTGGCCGGTGAGCGGCGGTCCCCAGGGCATGCGCGAGCGACGTCAGGATCGCTCCCGGTTCACTGCTGGGCTGGGGGCCTGCGTGGCAACTGGTACAGCTCAGGATGTCAAAGTGCACAGGTGGGATCCCAGCGTGTGCTGGCATCGGGGCGCCGAACCGACCAGGGCGTGCCGAAACCGCGAGGCTGGCGGCGCCCCCCGCAGGATCCGCTGAGCCAGGATCGCCGGCCACGTGACAACCGGCACACGACAGCGTCGCCACCGACTGACCCGACGGATGCACTTCGCCTTCAAAGCCGCGCACCGTGTGATGGTCGATCCCATTGCGATGGCAGTCAACACACGACATGCCTGCCCGCAGGTGCACGTCTTGATCGTGTTGCCACTGCAAGGAGCGCGACGTGGACAGATCTTGTTGCGAATGGCACTGATAACAAGCGTTGTTGTCCGGCTTGCGGATCAGGTCGACAAATACCTTGCCGGCCGGATCAAATCGGCGTGCATCGTAAGTGACCTGTGGTAGCTTGCTGGCCTGCGCGGTGTCGGTGGGATCGAAATTGTCTGGCAGTCGGTCGGCTCGGCCCTGAACGGAGCCGAGGTGGATCGCGGCCGTGGCTGCCCAAGCGTGATTTTGCAACTGGATCTGCTCTCGCCGAGCAGTCATGTCATAACCGCCCGAGGTCGCATGACAGACCATGCAGTCGTTCTCGAGCGTCCCTGAAATCCGCCGACGGTCGGTGGGCGGAGTTTCACCTTCCGGAGTCTCGGCCGGTGTCGAAGCGGCGGCAAACCCACCGCCGGGAACACGGTCACCAAATTTGACCGTCATTTCCCAAGCCGAGATGCCGATTTCGCGCGGGTCGTACATCTGCGGATGCTGGCGATACGACAGCGGCAACTGAGTTCCTGTCCGCTCATCAGTCCAAATCCAAGGCTCGCTGGTCCGACCCGCCGGGACCGTGTCGCTAAAGGCATTGAAGTGCCAACCATGCGAAATCGCTTCGTGGTCATGGCAGCGCCCACAAGTGTGCAGCGGCGAATAAGGACGGGTCGACTCCGGCGTGATGCGGCGGTTGTCGACGTCGTACAGGTCGATCCAGTGCACGTACCGGCTGCGGCTGTCGGAGTGTGCGAATCGCGAATCGTCGGCGGCGGCCGAGCGCGTCGGCCCCCATGCTGCAATACACGCGAGTGCGCCTGCAG
>CALELC010000322.1 GCA_937904535.1 uncultured Planctomycetaceae bacterium | reverse complement strand
AACCTAGCGCCGCCCCGGCAATGGCACGGCCGGGGCCGCACACCGCCTCAGCCTCGAGCATCGATGCCGCACTGATCTGGCCGCTGACGAGCACTCAGCGAGCCGAAGCAGCGGGCGGCAAGGACCGTTTTGACAGCGGTTTTCCGCCCACCAGCAACGTCCGATAATGCCTCTTATGTTGCATTGAGACACCGGTTTTTGCGGGATTTCGTGCATTCAACGCGACCGACCGCGCCCCGGTCGAACTGGGAGGCGACCGTAGCCGACCGCTCCGCCGGTCGGACTAGGAACTGCTGGTAAGCGAAGCCACTCGGTTCTCGCCGCCGTCAACTTCCGTCAAACTCCACAGCAAGCTACTGCGATCGCGGAGCGAGCGGCGACTATTGCCGCACCCAAGGCCGCTGGGCCTGTTGATAATCCGGCTGTTGCAATGCCGGCGGCTGAACACTCGTTTGCGGCGTCGTGGGTTGCGCTCGGCCGCTGGGCTGCGAGTAGCCTGGCAACGACGAGTTTGGCGGTTGCCACGGCAGCGGCAGCGGAGCCGCTGGACCACCGACGTCCCAGTACGAATCCGGCAGCGGACCGTCGCTGTCTGCTGACGCCGAGGTGCTGTCAACCGAGTCGGCGTCAATCTCTTTAAACTTTTGGTCAAACCGCTGCAAATACGGCCCGACGACCTCTTGAAACTCTTCGGGAATGATCGCTTCGCTGCGATCGAGTACCGATGCGATGTAGTGTCCACTTCGCGAGACAACAATTTTTTCTCGCACCGAATCACCGAGCAATGTGACTCCAAACATCGTCACCAAAATGCAATACAGTCCGCCTTTGGCCAGTCCAAACAACGCCCCGATTTGGCGATCAAACTCTTTCAGCCGCAGCCGATCGATCGTGTTACTGACCATCCGGAATGCCACCCAGATGACCAGCGAGGTGCCGACGAACAGAATCAACATCGCCAAAAAGCGATTCCACGGTGGCTCAGCATGAATCGACTGGCTCAGCGGCTCGCGAAAGTTGTACGCCACCGAATAGCTCAGCACGGTCGACGGCATCGAGGCGAGCTGCCATGCAAATCCTTTGATGGCGCCGAATAGGGCGGTCCCGATCAGGACCACCAACATGACAATGTCATACGTTTCCACGGTTGCCGCCTCCGTGCAGCAGGATCAATAACGCTCACGACGATATCCCGCCGGGAAGTCTAGCAATTGCCCCGGGGACCGCGAAGATCAAAAATCGCATCGCCCATAGGGAGCCGCCCGCGTCTGCCGAAAACTCCCTAGCGGCGGGCCGGGAAAATGGGCTATAGCGCTTTCAGTCCTTCTCCCATCCGTACCCATTTCGCCAGCATCGGCGTCGCTCCGTGGCCGATTTCAAAACCCACATCTCTGGCAGCACGCTCGTCGGGGCCGCATACGGCTACTGGGGGACGTTCCATCAGGGCATGTCGGTCGAAAGCGGCCTCTTAGCCGCCGGCCTCTGTTCCGTCGCTGGCATGCTGCCTGACCTGGACAGCGACTCGGGTGTGCCGCTCCGCGAGACCAGCATGTTTGCTTCCGCGGTGGTCCCGATGCTGATGATCAACCGTTTTCGTGATCTGGATCTATCGCCCGAAGCGATGGCGCTGGCTGCGATGCTGATCTACATCACCATCCGTTTCTTTGTTGTGGAGGTGTTCCGGCGCTATACCGTGCACCGCGGCATGTGGCATAGCATCCCGGCTGCGGCCTCCGTTGGAATCCTGGCATACTTAGTGATGCCGAGTCCTGCCGAGAGCGCCCGTGTTTATAAGAGCGCTGCAGTCGCTTTGGGATTTATGGTGCACTTGATCCTAGATGAGATCTGGAGCATCGATTATCGCCGCGGTCGCTTTCGACTCAAGAAATCATTCGGAACCGCGCTTAAGTTCTGGGGCAACGATCTCTCAGGCAATGTCTCCGTGTATGCCAAACTGTTCTTGTTCGCCTATCTGGCATGGGGAGACCAGGCGATCATTGAACGCTTGCGCGAGCGAGATCGATGGCAACGGCCCGACGACTGGCAACGCCCGTATGTCGCAGAGCAACGCGAAGCGCCACCGCCATGGCAGCAGTGGTTTCCTAATTGGCGGTAACAAAACTGGCCTACCTCACGCCCCCGTGCTCAACTCGTCGGTCGCTCAAGCGAGATTGAGCTCGGCGGAATCGAGCACGATAGTAACCGGTCCATCGTTCACCAGCGAAACCTGCATGTCAGCGGCGAAAATGCCGGTCTCAACCGGCACACCCGCGCGGCGAACACAGGCGACACAGGACTCATAGAGCCGCTTCGCTTCCTCGGGT
>CALELC010000321.1 GCA_937904535.1 uncultured Planctomycetaceae bacterium | reverse complement strand
AGCCACGCTGGCGATCACCGGGAAGCCGCTGAGTGAGGAACCCATTGCCATCCAGTTCGATGCAGTGCAGCTGCAGCAAAATCTCGCGGTTCCGGCAGACGGAATCCCCGCTACCCCAGGCGAGCATGCCGGCACTGATTCTGCTGAGACTCAGCGAGTTTCGACACTCGTCAGCTGTGGGGTGCCGCTGAATTGGGCGGAAGTCTTGATTGTGGATCCGGACACGCGGAGGCCGCTGGAGGACAATCAAGTCGGTGAGATCTGGGTTCGCAGCCCCGCAGTCGCCAGCGGCTATTGGCAGCAGCCCGAATTATCACAGGCGACGTTCGGTGCCAGTTTATCGACACCGGCAGAATTGCTTAACCCAGAGTTGCCAACCCGGGAGTTACCAACCCCAGAGTCGCCGATTCTAGAGTCGCCGACCGCTCCGCCGGTCGGAATCCCCGTCCCCGAAACCGATCGCGGAGCGATCGGCCACGCTGTGTCACCGACCCGAGAGTCGCCGACCGCTCCGCCGGTCGGAGTTCCCCTTTCGGAATCCGATCGCGGAGCGATCGGCCACGCTGCAGCGCCCTCCTACCTCCGAACCGGCGACCTAGGGTTCATCCATAATGATCAACTGTTCGTCTCCGGTCGGCTGAAAGATCTGATCATCCTTGCCGGCCGCAACTACTTTGCTCACGAACTGGAGGCGGCCGTTCAAGCGTCGCATGAGGCATTGAAGGTCGATGGCGGCGTGGCGTTTTCGTATGCCTCGGACGACATCGGCGCTGGCGGCGGCGAACGCCTGGTGATTGTGCAGGAAGTACTGCGGCCCAAACGCTACCCGCTCAACGAACTTGTTGATCAGGTACGAGCAACGCTCGCTGAGCAGTTTGACCTGTCCCCGGATGCGATCCTGCTGGTGCCAGCCGGCAGCCTTTCCAAAACCTCCAGCGGCAAACTGCAACGCCACGAATGTTGCCGCCGCTATCTGCAGAATGAATTGCAGCCGCTGCACCTGTGGAATAGGGACAGCCAGGTAACGAGCGAAGCGACGGTTGTTGATCGCGATGTTGTCGTCGAAACGGCATCGAGTGAAATTGCCCGGGCGTTGGCGCCGCTGTGGTGCGACGTGCTGGACTTGGACCACGCTGCGGACGATCAGCATTTCCTCGACTACGGTGGACATTCTCTCGCGGCCTTTGAATTGCTCTCTCGAGTTCGCGACCGACTAGGGATCTCGTTGTCGTGGGAAACCTTGTTCCGTGCTCCCCGCTTTGGGCAGCTCGTCGCGGAGCTCGAGCAACTGGCCGCGAGTAAGGATCCGGCGTCCTGTGCCGCGCCAGCGTCAGAGCCCAGCATCCAGCCGGTGCCGACTGATGGACAGCGATTTGCGTTAACGCCGGCGCAGCGGCGATTCTGGTTGCTCGACCAATTGGAATGGCAGCAAGCCTTCCTCCACGTCGAAGCGACGCTGCGGATCCAAGGTGAGTTGGATCGCACCCTGCTGGCCGAGATCGTGCGGCGGCTTCCCCAGCGGCATGCGGCGCTGCGGCTGCGGTTTGATGTCGATTCGTTGGGTGTACCCGTTCAGCGCGTCGTCAGCGCCGAAGTGCTCGAGGTCCAGCGCGTGGACCTGTGTGGCCTAGCAACTCAGGCCAAACGTGACCGGCTGCAACGACTGCGCGCCGAAGCGGCACAGACGCCCTTTCATTTGCATCAGGGCCCGGTTGCCCGAGCGGTGATAGTGCGACTGACGCACGATGAAACCGCATTGATTTTTGCTGCCCATCACCTCGTCTGCGACGGTTCATCGCTGATGCTGCTGATGGATGACATCGCCCAGCAGTACAACTCGGCGGTGGCGACGGGGCAAATGGAGTTGCTGCCCGCTGAGGCAGCTAGCCCGACATGGGCTGAGGCAATCGGCCGGCAGTTGCGAGTGCCTGACGAAACGGAGTCGGGACGCATTTACTGGGCAGAGCGGCTGCGCGATGTGCCGGCACAATCACCACTGGCGATCTGCCCGCCAACAGCCGAGCAAGTGGCAGCATCCGCGGCGGTTCAGCCGTCCCGCTTGCACCGACTCCGTCTGCCGGCTGAGCTGGCGGAGCGATTGCATGTGCGAAGTCGTGATTGGCAGGTGACATCGCTAGAAATCCTGCTGGCCGCATGGCAGGTGGTGCTCCGGCGACGCAGCGACCAAAGCGACATCGTGCTTGGAGTGCCCGTCGCCGGTCGTGATCATGTGTCGCTGCAGCGGCAAGTCGGCTGCTTCATCAACACGCTGCCGGTGCGATTGAGCGGGACCGATCAGGAAACGTTCGCTCAGGCGGTGCGACGTGTCAGCGAGCTGTGGCGACAAGACTTAGCTCACGCTGCCGTTCCGTTCGATGAGATCATCGACGCATTAAAGCTGCCGCGCACGACCGATCGACTGCCGCTGATCCAACACTTAGTCCTGCACCAGCCTCCCTGGTATCAGCCGCTGCAGTTCGGTGCCGCCCAGTGCAGCGATTGGTCATCAGACTATTCGACTCTGGGTGCGTACGCCACCGCGCTGATCTGTCATCCGTATCGCGAGGAGGGAATTGGCCCTCGTGAGGAAAACGATCCGGCCAACCACGGACGTTGTTCCTGGCAATACGAACTGAGCATCGCCTATTCACCAAGCCGGCTCGATGATGTGGCCGCTGAAAACCTATTGGAAGGTTTGGTGGAACTGCTCGATCAGGCATTGCAGGCACCGGATCAGCAGTTAGCGGCGCTGAGCACGTGTGGCCGGCGCGAGCGCGAGCGGATGGAAGCTGCCGGCCGTCCGCAGCGAGAACATCAACTTCGCGAAACGGTGCTCGAGATGTTTGCGCGGCGTGTTGCGCAGACGCCGGACCAGGTGGTGGTGCAAGACGCTGCGGGCGGAATGACGCTCTCCCAACTCGATCAGGCTTCGACCGATCTCGCCGGTGAACTTGTGCGTCGCGGTGTGCAGCCGGGGGCATTTGTTGCGCTGCGACTGGGACGCAGCCGGCGGATTGTCGAAGCGGCCCTGGCCGTCTGGAAAGCGGGCGCAGCATATCTGCCGCTCGACCCGGATTACCCGCCGCAGCGAATCGCCGACATCCTCGCGGACGCTCAGCCTGCCTGCGTCATCGAGGAAGAGCTGACGAATTCCGGTGAGCGAGTATTGCGGATCAGCGCCCCAACGTCGCCGCTCGCTCCGCGATCGGATTCGGAACCGGGAGCACCGACCCAAGCGTCGCCGATCGCTCCGCGATCGGTCTCTGCAATCACGCCTCCGACCGGCGGAGCGGTCGGCAACACATTGTCGCCGATCGCGGAGCGATCGGTAGCTGCAATCACGTCTCCGACCGGCGGAGCGGTCGGCAACGCAATGTCGCCGATCGCTCCGCGATCGGTACCTGCAATTACGTCTCCGACCGGCGGAGCGGCCGGCGAGCGCCAGGTCCACACCTCTGCCGCTCATCCAACGGCATTGCCCGGCGCTTCGCTGGACGGGATCGCCTACCTGATCTACACCTCCGGATCGACGGGCAGACCCAAGGGAGTGATGGTTGGACACGATAACCTCGCCAATTTGCTGCGATCGTTTGCCGCGACCCCGGGCCTAGCGGCAGGGCAGCGGATTCTAGCCTCAACGACCATGTCGTTTGACATTTCCGTTTTGGAATTGTTTCTGCCGCTGGTGACCGGCAGCACCACGGTGATGGCGCCGCGAAGTCTGTCGGAGGATCCCGACACGGTCTTGAACTGGATAGCAAGCCACCGAGTGGATGTCATTCAGGCAACGCCATCGTCGCTGCGGATGATGTTGGCCGGCGGCTGGCGACCGCAGTCGGACCAAACGATCTGGTGTGGTGGCGAACCGTTACAGCTCGACCTGGCCGAGGCCATCACAGCGACCGGCGCGAAGTTGTGGAATGTGTACGGCCCTACCGAAACCACGGTATGGTCGCTGGCCTGCGAGATCAGCACGCCCTCGCTGCCGATTCCGATCGGCCGGCCCATTGATTCGACGAGCATTCGCGTGGTCGATCATGCAGGACGCTTGGTTCCAGAGGGGATCGCGGGTGAGCTGTGGATCGGCGGCCAGGGAGTGGCGCGTGGCTACTGGAACCGTCCGGAACTGACGGCGGAGCGGTTCATAGAAGTTCCAGGACACGGCCGCTTGTACCGCACCGGGGACCGCGTGCGACGACGCACCGATGGAGTGCTCGAATTTCTCGGGCGGGTGGACCGCCAAGTGAAAATTCGCGGCCATCGCATCGAACTGGGTGAGATCGAAGCGGTGTTCAATCGCGCCGACGGCGTCGCTGAGTCGGCAGTGGTGTGCATCGAGCGTGCACCGACGGACCAGCGACTCATCGCCTTCTACTGTCCGCTGCCGAACCAATCGGCCACTGCCGAACAACTGCGGAAGGTGCTCGAGACAGCGCTGCCGCCACACATGGTTCCCGCGATCTTAATGCCGCTGGACCAGATCCCGCACACTCCGGCTGGCAAAATCGATTACCAGCGGTTACCGGAAGTCACCGACTTGGCCCCGGTGCCGCCGGCCCTTGCAACTACTGCTGCGAGTCGTCAGCCGCTGACCGCTGCCCAGCAGCAGGTCGCTGACATCTGGTGCGAAGTCCTCGCAATCGACACCGTTGCTGCGGACGACAATTTTTTTCATCTGGGCGGTCATTCTTTGTTGGCGGCGCAGGTCTTCTCCCGCCTGCGGACGCGATTAGGAGTGCAGATTCCGCTGCGCGAGATTTACATCCATCCCACCGTTGCCGACCTGGCGAGACTCGTCGAAGCGCAGAGATCCTCGAGCGCCTCTGAACAGCCTGCACTTGAACGAGGCAACCAGTGGCGGCCGGCGACTGATGATTCGTTAGCCGGTTTTCTCGCGACTCGGCAAAACAACTCAAACTCGGCCAATAAGTCGCCACTGTCGCCCGCCGAGCAGCGGCTGTGGGTCGTGGACCAGTTGGAGCCCGAACACCCGTTCTATAACCTTCCGCTGGCCGCGCGGATTGACGGCCCGTTGGATTTCGCGCTGCTGCATCAGAGCGTGCAGGCCTGTGTGGATCGGCATGAGACGTTACGGTGCACCTACCACCTGGTTGATGGCCAGCCGCGGCGGCGGGTTGTCGACCAGCTAGCGATTGAGCCAAAGTTCATCGACCTTCGCGGCGACCGTCACGCTGCAGCCAACCTCCCGAAACTCCTCGCTGCTGAAGCGCGCCGCCCGTTTGACCTGAGCCGTGGACCGCTGTTGCGGGTGGTCTGCTGGCAGCTTGCGCCGCAGGAGCACGTGGTCCTGCTGGTTATGCACCACATCATTTCCGATGGCTGGTCGATGGGCGTGATGCTGCGCGAGTTGACCGAGTTTTATCGCGCCGGCCAAGCCGGAGACTCCGCACAACTGCGTCCCTTGCGGGCAAACTACCGCGATTACGCAGCCTGGCAAAATCAGGTGCTCACCGCCGAGCGTGTTGCGCCGACGCTGGAGTACTGGCAACGGACACTCGATGGTGCGGTGGAGACGCTCGATCTGCCGATCGATTTCACTCGGCCACTGGTGCAAAAGTTTGATGGAGCCCGGCTAGCGGTCGAGCTACCAGCGGATCTGTCGAATCAGATCGATACGCTTGCAGCACGACTTGGGGTGACCCCTTATGCAGTGCTACTGGCGTCCTACAACCTGCTGTTGTCGCGGCTCTCACGGCAGCACGACGTTTCGGTCGGCACCGCCGTTGCTAACCGGCCTGACCCGCTGGTGGAGGACCTCATCGGTTTCTTCGTCAACACGGTCGTGATCCGTCAGCGCTTGACAGGCACTGAGACCTTCGAGCAATGGGTGCAACAGACCCACGCCATTGCGGCAGAAGCGATCGATCATCAAGAAGTGCCGTTCGAGCAGGTCGTGCGGCATCTGGCTAAGCACCGCGACCGCAGCCACTCGCCGCTGTTCCAGGCCGCCTTCGTCTTGCAGAACGCACCGGTGCCGCTGGAGGTGTCGCCTGGACTGTCGCTGACGCCGCTGGACATCGACAACGGAACCGCCAAGTACGATCTCTCGTTGGCGCTGAGCCAGCGAAATGGCGGCTACCAGGGGCACTTCGAATACCGCACCTCGCTGCTGCGGTCGCAGACGGCACAACGCTTCCGCGATTGCTGGCTGACGCTGCTCTCGGCTGCGGTGCAGGCGACACAGACGCCCATCAATCAACTGCCGCTGATCAAACCGGCGCTGCAGACAGACATCGTCGCCCGCGGTACCGGTCCTACGTTGCCCAAGAGCAAGGCCGAGACACTCCATCAATGCGTCGCAGAAGCGGCGCGTCGGCATCCGGGAGCAATGGCAGTCCGCGAACTGGAGCGGTTCGTTACTTACTCCGAATTGCAGCAGGAAGTGCTGCGGATCGCTTCCGGATTGCAGCGCAAAGGTGTGAGAGCAGGCGATCGAGTATTGGTCTACCTGCCGCGATCGATCGACCAAATTGCGTCGACGCTGGCCGTGCTGCACTGCGGCGCAGCATTTTGCCCAGTCGACACGCAGGTTCCGATCGGGCGTTTACAAGCGATCGCCGCTGACCTGCAACCCGCCGCCGTAATCGTGGAGGCCACGTCGATTACCGCCATCCGTGGTGAGCTCGGTAACGCGGCTGCCTGTTTCACACCGGCGGAGCTGGCAAAAACCAGTTCGAGTGAATGGCAGCCGATCGAGGTGGCAGCGACGGATCTGGCTTATCTGATTTTTACCAGTGGATCGACGGGTGTCCCCAAAGGCGTCGCCATCGAACATCGGGCGGTTTGCAATTTCGTCGAAGGCTTCACGGCGGCGCTGCAACTGAAGCCGGGACTTCGCTGCAGTCACCTGTTTTCGCCGAGTTTCGATGGTGCAATCGGCGAGATTTTTCCCGCTTTGACCAGCGGTGGATGCTTGGAAGTGATCGACCAAGACGTTGCCCTCGATCCCGCGGCGCTGACTGACGCGCTGAACGAACGCCGAGTCGAATTTTTATCCGCCACACCCGCTACTCTTGGCATGCTTGAACCTGCACAGCTGCCGAACGTTCGCAAAGTACTCTCCGCCGGGGCGACGTTGCCCGGAGAACTCGCGGCTCGGTGGATGAAGAGCCATCGCGTCTACAATGGATACGGTCCGACCGAATGCACCGTTGGAGCTTCTTTTGCGCGACTGGACGATTCCGATCTGCCGACCCCTTCGGTCGGCCGACCGCTGCCCAATATCCGCCTGTATGTCTTGGACGCGAACTTGCAACTCGTACCCGACGGCGTGATCGGCGAGGTCTACATTGGTGGCGCGGGCGTCGGCCGCGGCTACTGGCGGCGAGCCGACCAGACCGCACACTCATTTGTGGCTGACCCGTTTGCGGAAGCACCGAGCGAAGATGAGCCGCTGCCGCGGATGTACCGCACCGGTGACCTCGGACGCTGGAACCGCGTCGGGAGGCTAGAGATAGTCGGACGTGCGGACGAGCAAATCAAACTCCGTGGGTTCCGCATTGAGCCGGCGGAAATCGCCGCGGTGCTTGATCAAGTACCCGGAGTGAAACAATCAGCCGTCGTTCTCCACAGCACGGTGCCGACGGGCCCTAAAGAATCTCCGGCTGCTGATCGCGATGCTGAACATCCGCGTCTGGTGGCGTATGTCGTGCCCGAGAAGGCGGATGCATCAAGTGAAGATCTGCGGCTGGATCAGGTCAACAGCGATGAACGCGAACAGGTCGAAAGCTGGCGATTGCTGTTTGACCAATCTCACCAGGCGGCGCCGGTCGGAATCGATCCGGCAGACGATTTTTCTGGCTGGACGAGCGTCATCACTGGCCAGCCGATTCCGCTCAATTCGATGCGCCGTTGGGCCGATGCTGCGGCCGCACGGATCGCAGAGTTGCAGCCGCGGCGGATGCTGGAAATCGGTTGTGGTACCGGCCTGATGCTCCTGCGTTTAGTCGATCACTTCGAACACTTCACCGGCATCGACTTGCACCGGGCGGCTCTGTCACAGTTGCAGACAGTGATCGACAAACACTCGAGTTTGCAGGACCGGGTGACTCTGCTGCAACGAACGGCGGATCAACTGGACGATTTGCCCAGCGGTGGGTTCGATACGATCGTGCTCAATTCGGTCGTGCAATATTTTCCGTCGGCGAGTTATTTCCTACGCGTGCTCCAGGGCGCCCAGCGACTACTGGTTCCCGGTGGCAGGATTTTCTTGGGTGACCTACGGAACCTTCGGCTGCACGAGGCATTGGCGGTGGCTGCCGAGCTACACCGGGGCGGCGATCGTTCGTTGTCGGTAGGGCAGTTCCGCCGCCGCGTCCGCAGCCGGATGGCACACGATGAAGAATTATTGGTTGACCCGAATCTGCTGCCGCATCTCACACCTCAGCTCGATCGTCTAGCGGGTGTGCAAACACGGCTGAAGACGGCTGACAGTGAGTCGGAGCTGAATCGATTTCGCTTCGATGCCGTGCTGTATTTTGACGAGGCTCCTGCAGCGGCGCGCAGCGACAACGCGTCGAGCCTGTGCCTCTACAACAGCAACGTGCAGCGCGAAGTCTTGATTTCGCGGTTGCTGCGCGACAGCGACGAGCACGCATCACTCGCTGATGTATTGCAAGCGGCTGAGGCCGCGCTCAAACCGGCGAGTAGCCCGAGCGAATTGGCCTCGGCTGCCGCGGACGCTGGACTGCAGATCCAAATCGATTGGCACCCTCAGGCAATTGACCGGCTGACCGTTACCTGCCGGCGTGACGGTGTCGCCGTACCCGCAGATGTGCTCACGAAACGCTGTATGGTGGTCCCCGTAGAGGATCCTGCGACCGATGCCCATGAGACTCGCCGCTGGATAAGCGAGCCAGGAGCCCACCGCCGCGCGATGCGACTGATCGAGCGGATGCGGGATGAGTTGCGGCAGCGACTGCCGGCCTACATGGTCCCCAGTTCCTTTGTGTTGATTGATGACTTGCCGCTAACCATTCAAGGCAAACTCGATCGTGCGGCCCTGCCACCGCCGCCAACGGAGCGGCTAAGTTCCCGAACAGCGCTGCGGGAGCCTCATTCGCAGACACAGCAGGTACTCGTTGAAATTTGGGAAGAGTTGCTGGAGGTTTCACCAATTGGGATCGACGATGATTTCTTCGATCTCGGTGGGCACAGCATGTTAGCCGTACGGATGGTCGAGCAGGTTCGCAAACGCCTAGGACGCCGGCTTCCGCTCGCAGCCCTCTTTGGCAAACCCACGATCGCTCAACTGGCGAAACTGCTGGATAAACCACTCTTATCGCAGCCCACCGCGCTGGTACCTCTGACCGTTACCGGCAGCGAACAACCGCTGTTCTGCATCCATCCGGCCGGCGGGACGGTGTTTTGTTATCAAGAACTGGCAACTTGCTTCAAAGGCCGGCGTCCTGTGTTCGGGCTGCAAGCACGAGGCGTGGACGGACTGGAAAAGCCTCACGCCACCGTGCTCGAGATGGCTCAGTATTATGCGACGGCAATTCGCTCGGCAGTGCGGCAGGGGCCGGTGCATCTGGTCGGCTGGTCGTTGGGCGGGAACATCGCGTTCGAAGTCGCTCGGCAACTAGCGCGGTCCGGCCGCGAAGTCGGCATGTTGGCGTTGCTTGACTCGGGAGTCTTGGCCGCACAAGAAGACTGGACCGAACAGGATTTTTTACCGCTGATCGCGGCATTGTTCCCAGGCCAGCAGCACGCGTCGCTCGAAGCGTTGCGGCAGTCCCCTCCGGACGAACAACTGGCGTACTTTATTCGCCAGGCAGCCCGTGCCGGAATCGTGCCCGAGGATCCCGTGCAAACAGGTACACACATCTTCGATGTCTTCCAAGCCAACGTGAAAGCCGTGCATGACCATCGACCCGAACTCTATGACGGCTCGATGTTGCTGGTGCGCCCGGTCGATCAGGCCAAGACCAGTGAACTCTTTGATGACCAGACGCTCGGCTGGGACGCTTATGTGAAAGGCGTCGAGCTGGCGCGCGTTCCCGGTGATCACGCTCACATGTTGCAGCGGCCAGCCGTACTGCAAATCGCTCAAGAGCTCGAAAAACGCTTGAACCGCTACTCCGCTCTACGCCGCAATGGCCGGCTGGTGGCACGGACCTGAGCATCTCGAATAACGGTCTCAAACTCAGTTACAGTCCCGCCTGGAAACGTTTCCTGCAATTCCGATCCGCTCGACTAGGCCGGATACTACAACACGCAGAGCAAGTGATCAGCTCGTATCGCGAATCAGCCAGAACAACGGTTACTACAGCAGTTACCCTGCCCATGTTCCTCCTGCCGATCCAAATAGGATTCGCATGGGAAAAGGTCAGGGTACCACGGTCCGTCGCGTCATATAGGTTGCGTCTGCGCCGTAGGCAGCTAGCCGACGGCGCAAATGGTCATCGATTGGCACCGCTTCGAAGCCATGCCGCTGCCAATAGGAAGAGGCACCTTGGACGGCTACGAGAAACACCTGCGCGAAACCCGCGGACCGGGCCGCATCCAACACGGCATGCAGTAGCCGTTTGGCCAGCCCACCCTGTCGCGCGCTGCGACCGACAGCGATGTCGTGGATGTAAAGACTGTCGGCATTTGGCGGGATTGAGTATTGATGACCATTGAGCGCGGGCACGTCCCCGAAGAGCCACGGCAAGGCAAAGACGTAGCCAACCGCAGCGTTGCCTTGCTCGGCGATGAAAGAGAAATCCGAGTTCGCTGCCAACTTCGCCGCAAAGGACTCCTGCGACTCCACAAAGTGATCGCTGTAGCACTCGCTCTGAATACGAGCGATATCCGGCAGGTCGGACTGCGAAGCGGTTCGAATATTCATTACAGGCGGCAGAACTGACGGAGACAATTGACTGGAGGCATTGGCAAAAATATCTACCGGTCGAGCGATTATACGACCGTAAGCGGCCGCGCTACTCATCACGCCGCGATGCTGGTTCCGCGGTGCTGTCAGCAGGTTCCTCATCGTCACGCTCACCATCATCCTCGAGAATTGCGCGGCGGTAGCGCTGCGTCTGTGTGATCAGGATCGCAACCGCGAGCACCGCCATGAAACCCTGTAAAAGAAACATTGCAATCCTGGAAACCAGGTCAGGGCCACTTAGCAAGGTGGAGATCCCGACCGCTATCGAGCCGACCGCCATCGGAGCAAAAATCAGCCAGACACCGATCAGTACGAGTTTGCTCGGCCTGGCAGACGCGAGCGCCGAATACTTTGGGACAAAGTTGTCGTGCCAAACGTCCTGCTGCAGCCGATCGGCGAGCGGGGTGTATTTTGCTGAATCGGACATTACTTTCTTCTCAGCTCGGGAGCGTGCTATCAACAGGTGAGATCCTATCGCTATCGGAGGTTGAGAGTCGATCTCGCCTCTCTCAACCGTCAAGACTGCACCTGGTTCACCGCAGGGAACGCCGTCTGCGGACGTCGTTGCCATCCACCGTGGCACGCGCAACTACCGTACTCAATTCAGTGGCTGTCACTCGTGGGGGGCAACAGGTGAAGTAGACCGATGCGAAATCCGCACAACTACGCTCGCCAATACCAGGCAGAGACCTGCAAGGAGGCAACCGAGATCGAGCAATGCATCGGGGGCGATGATTCCGGTCCGCGCGCCGAGTGCGAGCAGCGTCAGGGCAATGCCGACACCGGTGGAAATGCCGAAAGCATAGTCGCGGGTGGACTCTAACATCATGTCGTCGTGGATTGAGCGGTGGAAGATGAACGAGAGTGCCTGTTACATCCCGAGCAACCGAACCGACAAAGTTCGTTTGGGACGGGGCAGGTCAATCGCCTGAGCCTATGGTCAGTTGCCTGGGGCTGTCAATCAAATGGGTTGCGATTTCATTGCGGAGTCGGTGGCGTTGGATCAGAGGCTGTGATTGCCCGAATGATCTATGAGAGCAAGATTGTAATTGGCGAGTGCCTATTCAATGAGTTGGGCGAGGGCATGACCTCTTAGTCGTTGATACTCCGAGCGTTTGCACCATGGCGATGCCGAGCCAAAGTACTAAGACGGCAAGGGAATCACGCAGTGGCGGTTCGCATGCCTCGTACGGAACAATTGTGTTATAGAAGCAGCCGGGGGCGACGAAGGAAGGCGACACTAGCACTTAACGGATGCGTGAGCAGAGCAAAGAGAGGGTGCTTGTGTAGAAATAGCCCCGCGTCCTTCGTATTTCACTTGCGATGTCCAGGACGCGGGACGCTCGCATACGTATCCGCCAGTACTGTCGATGTTCACGCTCGAAAGGACAGGGGGTTCGGTGAGGGTGCCCATGCCTGAGGATTGAGATCAATGCCGCAGCTCATTAAATGGTGCGCCAACGGCATCGCATGGGTTGCCCGCTGGCTACCAACGGATGAATCATCAGGTTTTGCGACGGTACAAACAGTGAAAAACGCCGCAGCTCAAGGCGGGATTCGAACCCACAGTGAAGCGTTGAAGCTCCTGACCCATGTAACCATAGGTACCTGCCGATGCGTCGACATCGCTGGCCATCGCGTTCTCGAGCTGCGACCTTGAAGTATACGCCGATAAAGATTGCTCCGACAATCGATGTGAGTTTCCCCCACAAACTCGACGCCTCTTGTGGCATTGTTCTACTGCTGGCGATCGATGAAATCACATAGCAGTGTATTGCATCATCAGTCTACCTGCGGCCTGCCTGGCCTGCCATGTCGCGCTCTTTGAAGCTGCGAAGGACACGTAGTCTCGCTGGCAATCACGTTCACGCCAGCCTGGTTCGTTCCGGAAGTACGAGAAGGCAGAGCATTCGCATAGGTCGCATTGTTTACGCTGCACGGGATAGACTGTTGCTTTACCAATTAGCGAACGCAGCATGCGGGCGGCCATCTTTGGACTGGGCTTCAAAACATATCTTGGCGGCCACTGCAGTGGATGGCGGCGAACATGGAGTTTGCGACTCTCCCGAGCGTGATCTGGTGGAGCGACCTTGCCTTCCGAGCAGGGCCGCTCATTCCACTAATCATCTGCTTAATCCTGCAGATAGGGTGGAGTCGCTAGCAGCCGCTTCAGTTCCTCTCCCTGCGGATAAGCATCGGCGAAGTTCTTTACCTGGGTATGCTTCCAGAATGCGGCCTCGATCTCGCCATTATGGAACTGAATATCGCCGGCCTTATAGTGTTCTCGCAGCAGAGCGTTTTGGGCGTCAAAGGCGATCCAGGCTCCGAGACTGCCGATGCCGACTCGTCCTCCATATTTCTCATACAGCGACTTGCAGACTTTCCAGTCCATAAGTATCGCACGAGTCCAGGCGACCATGATCCCTTTGCGTTCTGCAGGAGTGAGCGTTGTGCCATCGGGCGATTCTGGCTCTGACCTCAGTCGCCGCTCGACGGACTTTGTGATGGCGGCCAACTCCTCTGCCGACACGCTGAGCTTCTCGCGCTCCACGTACCGTCGCAAGACGGCACCCCAGACGGATTCATATGTTCGTCTGCCGCGATATTGGCGGAGCCATTCGTCGAACTCGCCGCGCGGAAGTTCCTTCTGTTTGGTCTCCAGGTCAGGAGGTTCTAATTGGCCGAGGTCAAGTGGTTCGCCGAACATCGTCGCGACTAATGTCGGTTTGCTATCAGCTTTTCCAGTCCGTGGATCAACCGACTGCGTGTCGCCGCTATCGGCACTGCTGTTCAGTCCCAGGAAGCCCGCGATCAACACGCATGTAAAAGTCCGCATGATACTTCCTCGCTCCTGCCGACGGATGGTAAGACTTCAACCGCGAGGGCTGAATCGAAGCCGATTGTGAGTAAATCTCCGGCGCTCGTTCGCTGTAAGCCAGTGCGTAAACTCGGCACGGCCATGACGTTTTGGGACACGAGTCCCCAGTGCGAGACTGTGAGTCTCAGGGAGTTCAGGATACCAAATGAGCTCACCGAGTTCAAAATTGCGAGGCATCGTCAACGGCGCCCAGGTGTCCGAGGGTGGCGAGGAAGCAGACGCCAAACTGCGAGGCTCCGAACAGAAACGCGGTACAAGGCCGGAGTAGTCAGCCGAGTGAGTACAACATCTCGAAGCCGTTCCCAGGTGACCGCTCAGGTCAACCGGGAGCCCTGCGTACTGCACGATCATGCTCTTATTCGGATCGTCCCGTACAGCGTAGCTGCGGCCATGTGGCGTTGTCGTGAGTAGGGCTCGCCCGACCCCCCGGGGATCAGGCAGCGAAAGCCGGCTCGGTCAAAATGTTCCCTGCGAATGAACCCGATTAGGCATGCCGCGTCGGCCGATTCGACCTACGAAGAGTCGCTAAGGGCTATGGCATAGGTCGACGCTATCGCCAGCGGCGTTGGGATGGCCAGTGCTTGGTAAGCGTCGCAAGGCCTGGTGAGTTTAAAGAGTCTGTGGGCGGAACTTGCTCCGCTTGGTCGAACCGCCTGATGCGGAACCGCGTGTCAGGTGGTGGGGGAAGGGCGGCCCGCAAGGGCAGTCCTTACTCGATTCGTCCGAGCCGTCCAGCAGTTGAGTTCGGATCTTCCCGGCAGTCCAGAATCGCGACCACATCCACGAGTTCGTCCGTCACGATGTAGTAAATCGCGAATGGAAAGCGTCGAGACAGTTTTCGATGAAATCCTCGGAATTGTTCATGGACGCCAGCTGTCGACCGGAGCACCTCCAAGTCCGATCGCAGAGAGTCCAGGAAGTGCATTTCCAGTCCTGGTGATTGTTCTGCGTAGAATAACGCACCTGCGACGAGATCCTCCCTTGCCTCATTCCTTAGCTCGACGCGCATTCAGCCGTTCCTTGACTTCATCGATGGCTGCATCGACTGGAAGTCGCGGCTGGCCTGACGGGTTCGCCATTCGATCCGCTAACACGTCTCCATGCCAGGCCGGCGACGGAAACTCGGTCGGTTGAGCCGACAGTTCACGCCACAAGTAATTCATCACGTCGACCTTCTCACTTTGACTTAGCGACGCGAGCATGCTTTCGAGCGACATATTGTGTCCTCCAGTTCGCATTTTACTGCCAGAGCTAGCGGTTGTGAAAGGCCGAGCGATTGGACGAACGACGGACATCACGGGGGACGGACGACAGCCTGCCCGATTCCTGGGCGCGCAAACCGTCCTCCCGTACATCCTTGTGTACGCCCGGCATGGGCATGATTTTATGCGGTGCGAGACTGTAAGTCTCAGGGAGTTCAGGATACCAAATGAGCGCTTCGATCGACAAAGCAGGAGGCGAGGGCACCTGCACGGCGGCGCCCGGGGTTGGCGAGGAAGCCGGTGCCAAAACTGCGAGGCTACGAACAGAAACGTGGTACAAGGCCGGAGAGGTCAGGCGGGAACCCAACATCCCGAAGCCGTTCCCAGACGACCGGTCAGGTAAACCGCGACCTTGTTCAGCGAAAGATCATGCTCTGATCCAGGGAGACCTGCATAGCGTGGCCACGGCCAGGTGTCGATGCCGTGTGTAGGGCTTGCCCGACCCCGTGGAGCGGGCGGCGAAAGCCGGCTCGGTCGGAATGTTCCCTGCGAATGAACCCGACTAGGCGTGCCGCGTCAGGCGACCCGGCCTGCGCAGAGTCGCCAAGGTCTGTAGCAAATGGCGAATACCATTGCCAGCGGGGTTGGGATGGCCGGTGCTTGGTTTGCGCTACAAGGGGTGGTGAGTTTAAAGAGTCTGTGGGCGGAACTTGCTCCGCTTCGTTGAACCGCCTGATGCGGACCGGCATGCTAGGTGGTGTGGGGAGGGCGGCCCGTAAGGGTCGTCCTTACCCGATTACCCGTCGTTTCTGGTTGTTACGGATTGTTAAGAGCTTCCAGCTCTGCCACGCGCTTTCGCAACCGTATAATCTCCTTCTCCATTACAGCCATCTGTAACAACAGGCGGCTATTCCGTAAGCGAAAAGTTTCCTCGTCATAATTTGTGATGTTGAGGTTCGTACGGGCGAGAGTATCGCGGTGGATCTGAGCGTCTAGCTCAATTGTCAATGGGTGTGCAGCTCCAAAATGTGTTTTTATGTGATCTCGCTGTGTTCTCTGGATCTTGCTTCCTTCGGACATATAGGGATACTGAGCGGTGGCAGTGTTGACGCTTGCGCCGAGGACGAAGATCAGAAAAATCATCGCGTTCGCTCCATGCATGATAAAACATCCTTGGTAAGTGCGGCGTGCGCCGATAACGGCTGGGATTTGGTCGGGTAACGCAACGGTTCAGCGGGGCCGCGCGGTGGACCAGCCACTTCAGAGCCGCTGACTCGCGGCCTCCGTTGCAACCGGTGGTTATCGCTTGCCTGTCGGGGCACAGGAGGAACTTGCCGCGTGATTACCCTGCGGTCTACGATCGAGGTAGTAGCCAAAGTAATAGATGTACAACAATATCGAAATGGGGAACATCAAAATGGCGATAGTCCAGTTCATTTTAGCATTTTCATTTCTGAACCTTCGACTGGACAGATCACAAAAGTATATGGTCGTCAATATTATTGAAGCCCCCAATGCTATTGTCATGTTCACGACATCCAAGATCCCTGAGTTCGCAGAGGGCAGCTGATTTGAGCGTAACACACCATATAGCACTGAGCTACAGATCATGAGCACACACAAGACACAGCAGTTGCGGTCTCCGCGGTTCATGGCCTCAGCGGTCGAAGTCACTCTTATGCCTGCGATAACGGGACGCATCACCAGAGGCGGTGACCCAAGATCTGGCGA
>CALELC010000320.1 GCA_937904535.1 uncultured Planctomycetaceae bacterium | reverse complement strand
CACCGTCCACCGTCCACCGTCCACCGTCCACCGTCCACCGTCCACCGTCCACCGTTCACTCGCGACCTGCGCCCCGCTTCCTCCCATCCGATACTGCCCCAGGTCGGCTGGCCCGGTTAAGCTACCGACCGATCAAACGGCTCCGGGCGGGACAACAGGCAGTGAAATGAAGCAACGTTTTCTGGGTGGTCAGGGGCCTCGGGTCTCCGAAATCGGTTTTGGTGGCTGGGCTTTGGGCGGTCAGTGGGGCAGCCAGAGCGACAGCGATTCGATTGCGGCCTTGCATGCGGCCATCGATGCTGGAGTCACCCTGATCGACACGGCCCCCGGCTATGGCGATGGTCGCAGCGAACGAGTGATTGCTCAGGCCCTGCGCGATCGCCCCGAAGAGATGTTTGTCGCCACCAAGACGCCGCCGGCGGCCGGCCCTTGGCCGCCCTCGCCTTACTGCCGCTGGGAGGACCGCTATGGAGCGGCCTACCTGAGGGAAAACGTCAACGAACGGCTCCGCTCGCTGGGCACCGAGCGGCTTGATCTGTTGCAACTGCACACCTGGACGCGGGCCTGGAACGATGACCCCCAGCCGCTGTTGGTGCTGCGGCAATTGCGTGAAGAGGGCAAGATCAACCTGATTGGAATCTGCACGCCCGAGCAGGACCAGAACTGCGTGATCCAGCTCATGCGTGATGGGTTGGTCGATGTCGTGCAAGTGATCTACAACATCTTTGACCAGGAGGCGGCTGCCCAAATCTTCTCCACCGCCGCCGAGACGCGGACCGGAGTGATTGTGCGAGTGCCCTTGGACGAAGGCTCGCTAACCGGTAAATACACGGCGGAGCATCGCTTCGCTGCAGACGATTTCCGCCGCGCTTACTTTGCGGGAGACCGGCTTCCGCGTGCGGTTCAGCGGGTCACGGCGATCGCCGCGGAATGTCAGCGGTACGGACTGGGCGACACTGGCTACTCGCTAGCCGATGTGGCGATCAAGTTCGCGTTGACGCCAGCCGCGGTCAGTTGCGTGATCGTTGGCACCCGCAATCCCGCACAGGCGGTCGCCAATGCCCGAGTCAGCGACCTGCCCGACTTGCCTGAAGGTTTAGTAGGCGAATTGCGTCGGCATTACTGGTTGCGGGGAGTCTGGTACTCTGGAAAATGATCCGCCCCTAGCCGGGGCATTCTGCCGATTTGGCGTTGCATGGCATTGGCTGAGCGTTACACTACGCGTCCATATCAAACGATCATGACGGAAACGATAACCTGATGACGATTTCGAAAGAAAAGAAGGCGGCTGTGGTCGCCGAGTATCGGCATGACGAGAACGACACCGGCTCGCCCGAAGTCCAGATTGCCATTTTGACCGAGCGGATCAATGGCTTGACCGAACACATGCGGACGCATCGTCGCGATTATGCGTCGCGTCGCGGCCTGCTGGGCTTGGTCAGCCGTCGTCGTCGCTTGCTCGATTACGTTCGTCGCCACGACCCGCAGCGATATTTAGACATCATCGGTGCGCTCGGAATCCGCAAATAGTTCGGCGGTCGCGCAACGGTAAACCGTCTGCGCCGCAACCTTGCGAGCGCAGTTGGTCCAGAGCCGGTGTGTCGGGACGGACCCAGTCCCTCTCCCAGTCGCCGGCTACTTGGGGACAAAAAATCGATGCCCTATGAATTCGGGCTCAGCGATCCTTTCACAGCGCACGCGCTGTTGTGGCTGAGCAGAATCAGGCACTTGGGCGATGCTCGCCTGGGCACTGATCGGCATCGAATACCCACTTGGCTTCGATCCTCCTCCTTTCGCTACGCGGGCGCCGATCTTCGGTGCTGGCGGTCAGGCGCCTCTCCCCTATGGACGGACGACTCTTCTCGAAGCTGGCTTTTGTCTCTCTCGCGCAAGGCCAATGTGGAATGGGGTTTGATAGTTGGATTTGACTGAAGTTGTTAACGGTTGGAAGAAGGAAAGAGTAAAGTGAGTCAACAAAAAATCCGTGTCGAGCGAAAGATCGGCAATCAAGTTTTGTCGTTTGAGACAGGGCAGTTAGCGAAGCTGGCGGAATCCTGTGTCGTAACCCAGTACGGCGAAACGGTCGTCATCACCGCGGTTGCCACCGGGGCCCCGCGAGTCGGCATCGACTTTTTCCCGCTGATGTGTGATTACCGCGAGCGCATGGCCGCTGCTGGTAAGTTCCCCGGCGGATTTCTGAAACGTGAAAGCCGGCCGACCACGAAAGAAACCCTCGCCAGCCGCTTGATGGACCGCCCCATCCGCCCGCTGTTCCCCAAGGGGTTCAACGATGAAGTGCAGGTGCAGGCGTTCGTGGCCGCGAGCGATCAGCAGTCCGATGGCGACGTGCTGGCGATGAACGGCGCGGCAGCAGCCTTGCACATTTCGACCCTGCCATTCGCAGGCCCGATCGCCTCGGTTCGCGTCGGCAAAGTCGATGGCGAATTGGTGGCCTTCCCGACGCATGCGGACCTGGAAAACAGCGAACTCGACATGATCGTCAGCGGCTCCAAGTCGCAGATCGCGATGATCGAAGGCTTCGCGCAGGAAATGCCCGAAGACGAGATGCTCGAGGCGCTGCAGTTTGCTCACAACGTGATTCGTCAAGTGATCGAATTGCAGGAAGAGCTGTATCGCAAGGTCAATCCGGTCAAGCGGGAGTTCGTTCCGCCGGCCGACGACGGACTGCTGCAACGCCTGACCGACACGTACTACCACGAGTTCAAGGCTGCCAAGCAGACCGGCGGCAAGGCCGAACGCGCCGCCGCCGTGCGTGCGCTCCGCGATCGCGCCAAGAGCGAAGTGATTCCGGAGCCGGAAGCCGAAGGCGCCATCTCCGCTGAACGCTTCCGCGCCGTGTGGCACGACCTGGAAGAAAAGGTTGTCCGCGACTTGATCCTCGCCGGCACCCGGCCCGACGGTCGCGACCGCACCAGCCTGCGGCCGATCCACTGCGAAACCGACGTGCTGCCCCGCGTTCACGGCTCGGCACTGTTCCAACGCGGTGAAACCCAAGCGATGATCACTGTCACGCTCGGGACCGCCCGCGACGAGCAGCGCGTGGATGGCCTGCATGAAGACTTCAGCAAAAAGTTCATGCTCGATTACAACTTCCCGTCGTTCTCCGTTGGCGAAGTTCGTCCGATTCGGGGCCCCGGACGCCGCGAAATCGGTCACGGCATGCTGGCCGAGCGAAGTGTCTCGCCGGTGCTGCCGTCGCCCGAGGAGTTCCCGTACACGATCCGTGTGATCAGCGACATCCTGGAATCCAACGGCAGCAGCTCGATGGCCAGCGTCTGTGGCGCCACCCTCGGCCTGATGGCCGCTGGCGTGCCGATCACCAATCCGGTCGCCGGCATCTCCGTCGGCTTGGTCCGCCGCTCCGAAGATGACTGGTGCTTGCTGACCGACATCCTCGGCGACGAAGACCACTTCGGCGATATGGACTTCAAGATCGCTGGAACCCAGAACGGGATCACCGGCATTCAGCTCGACTTGAAGGTCACCGGGATCAGCGAAGACATCATCCGTGCAACGCTCAAGCAGTCGCGTGAGTCGCGGATCGAAATCCTCAAGAAGATGCTGACGACGATCCCACGGCCACGCCGCGAAACCGCGCCGACCGCTCCGCGTCTGCTCCGTACCAAGATCTCGCCCGATAAGATCGGCGCGCTGATCGGCCCCGGCGGCAAGAACATCCGCGGCATTCAAGAGAAGACCGGCTGCGTGATCGAGGTCGATGATGACGGCACCGTGTTGATCGCCAGCAGCAACCGCGAGTCGGCTGCTGAGGCGATGCGTCAGGTTGAAGCCTGCACCGCGACCGTGCAGATCGGCAAGATCTATGACGGTGTGGTCAGCAGCATCAAGGACTTTGGTGCGTTCGTCGAAATCCTGCCCGGTCGCGATGGTCTGGTACAC
>CALELC010000319.1 GCA_937904535.1 uncultured Planctomycetaceae bacterium | reverse complement strand
CGAGGGTGAGCCAATCGTCACGTCCAGCGAATCCGATGCCGAGGCGTCTGCACCCACGCTCGAAGTTACGGGTGCACCGCAGCGAATGATTGTTTCGCTCTGCCCCATGACAGCTTGCGAGGTCTCGCAAGCACGAGATCTGGGGACGCAGTTGATCCGCTTGATCGATCGCGAGCGCCCACAGTCGTTGGTCCTCGATCTCGGGCAACTCATGCAGCTCAGCAGCGAGTGCCTCAATCAGCTCATCAGCGTCAATTGTCACGCTCGGTCGCACGGCATTCAGCTGGTGCTAGCCAACCTTTGCGAACCACTCCGCGATGTCTTCCGGATCACACGGCTCGATCGCTTGTTCGAGTTGATCGACGAGGAATGATGGCCAGGGCTGCATTGCCCGACCAGGCCAAGCGGTTGCATCGCGCTCCGCCATCGTCCATGATCCTTGCTAGCAATCTCACTGCCTCGACTGAGTCGGCGAATGATTTTGCCGTGCTGTTGCACGGCGAGGCATGACGTCGCCCGCTGACGGCAGCTTCGTCCGCTCTCCCACTGCAAGTTCCATGGCAACTTTGGCTTTGAAGTCCTCGGCCGACTATCGGCCCAATCTTCCGGCGCGCTCACGTTTCCTCGTCTGGATGAGCGCCGGCGCGATTGCAGTCCTGACGACCACCTTCGGTAGCGTCTCATCGGCACAGTCACCCGGGGACGTTCCGGCAGCGACCGAAGCGGCCCCTGCCTTTGCGGACCCTGAACCGCAGCGTTACAAGTTGCAGGGACGTGCCAGTGTGATCGACCCGCGAACTCAGCAGCATCCTGAAATCGACTTCGTGTTCGTTCGCGATGGCAAGCCGCAAGACGTTCAAAATGCCTCCGTCGACACTCGGGTTGCCCCACAAGGGAAACTCATGATCTGGCTGATGGGTTACAGCGATGGGCTGTTTGAGCGAGTGAATCGTTATGGCATTCACGCCATCCAGGTCAGCTATGCCAACCAGTGGTTCGGCAAACTCTGCCAGCCTGCGCCTCGCGATTCTCAGGCCCGGGGGAATGTGCGTTTGGAGGCTGCGATCGGCGAGGATGTTAGCGACGAGCTCAACCTTTCAAAGCCGGATGGTATGACCGAGCGTGCCTACCAATTTGTGCGGTGGCTGTCGCAGCAGCATCCCCAAGGGAAGTGGGAACAATTCATCAGCGAGGACGGCGAAGGGCTCCGCTGGGAACGGGTGATCATCGCTGGTAGTTCGCACGGTGCAACGACCGCCGCGCGTTTCGCAAAACACCAGCGAGTCGATCGAGTGGTGATGTTCTGCGGACCTCGAGACCAGGACCAGGATTGGCAGGCACTCCCTTCGGCGACGCCGGCTAATCGCTACTTTGGATTCTCACATGTGCTCGATGGCGGCTGGACCGGGAACCACTACTGTCGGTCCTGGGAATTGTTGGGCCTGCAAAACTATGGCGAGATCATCAATGTTGACAACGCTTCTCCGCCGTACGCCAATAGCCGCCGACTGATCTCGGCAGCAGACGTCCGGAATGATGCTCAGCGGGCGCATTCGGCAGTGGTACCTGGCCGCGCCTCACCTCAAACTGCTGATGGTCAGTTCCTGTATGAGCCGGTCTGGGACTATCTCTTCAATCACCCGGTCGACCAAGTAGGGGATCCGGGCGCAACCGATCCGCAGTGCGTCGTGCGAGAACGGTGATTTGCCTCGCCGTCTAGCTTTGACACCGCCGCAGTGCCGTCTCTCCGGCTGCTGCGATTCCGCCTGACCCGCTGGGGCTTGTTGGCTTCGCCTTCTATAATCGGATAGAGAAGCTGCGGACGGTCCAGATGACACGGGACCGCTCGCCGCAGCATCCATCTGATCATTCCCGGCAGCCTTGGTCCATTGGCCGGCTGCCTTTCCCCGTGAGGCCTCGGTGGTGGTTCCCTTTTGCCGGTTGCTCTACGTCCTAACCATTCTGACAGCCTGGCATCTGTCAACAGCAGCGGCTGAGGGCGCAGAGCTGCTCGCGGCTCAAGGGCAGACGATGGGAACCTCTTACAGTGTCAAAGTCTTCGACCCGCCGCAGGATTTCCCGCCGGACTGGCA
>CALELC010000318.1 GCA_937904535.1 uncultured Planctomycetaceae bacterium | reverse complement strand
CCAGGCTGGACGAAAAGAGCGAGCGACACTTCCCGACGTTCAAGCCGCTCCGTGCGGATATGCAAGAAGAAGTCGTCCGCTTCTTTACCGATCTGTTTCAACAAGACAGCTCCGTGCTCTCGCTGTTGGACGCTGACCATAGCTTTGTGAATGCGGCCCTGGCTGAGCATTATGGTCTGCAAACCTCATCGACCGATTGGCAGCGAGTAACCGGAATGCGGGCTCACCAGCGCGGCGGCATCTTGGGGTTTGCGGCGGCGTTGGCCAAACAGAGCGGTGCGTCGCGAACCAGTCCGATCTTGCGCGGCATTTGGCTGAGCGAAGTGCTGCTCGGCGAGAAGTTGCCGACGCCGCCGAAAGACATTCCTGTGTTGCCTGAGGAAACGCCGGCGGGGCTCACGGAGCGAGAATTGACGGAGCGACACAGCAGCGACCCGGCCTGTGCCGGTTGCCACCGCCGAATCGACCCGTTCGGTTTTGCCCTGGAAGGGTTCGATGCCATTGGTCGGAGGCGCGAACACGATGCCAATGGGCTGCCGATTGATGCGGTTTCCACGTTGGCCGATGGAACCGAGTTTGAAGGCATGCAAGGCGTCCGCGCCTATCTGCTGAACGTCCGCCGCGAAGATTTCCTGCGGCAGTTTTGTCGCAAGTTGCTCGGATTTTCACTCGGACGCAGTGTCCAGCTTTCCGATCGCCCGCTGCTCGATGCGATGCTGCAGGAACTGACGGAGAAGGATTACCGGGTTGGCACGGTGGTCGAGTTGATCGTTCACAGTCCGCAGTTCCAGCGCGTTCGCGGACAGGATTTTGTGGCTGCGGATTAAACCTTTGATTCGCGGCTAACGCCGCTCAGGTGTTGGGGCGTAAACAGCTTGTTAGTGTCTAATTGATTTTTTGAACCTTTGATTGCGAGTACCGGACCATGACCCAGCCGCATTTCCATTTCTCGCGACGAGCTTTCTTGCGTGGTGCCGGCGTGACGATGGCGTTGCCGTGGCTTGAATCGCACCGAGTGTGGGGTGACGAACCGCGGCCATCGCAAGCTGGAAGCGAGGCGCCGGTGCGCACGGCGGTGATGTTCGCCGGCAATGGCTTTCACTCCAAACAGTGGTGGGCCAAGGGCGAAGGCCGAGCGATGGAACTCGGGCAAGTGCTGCAACCTCTGCACGCTCACCGTGAAAAGCTGCTGTTTGTCCGCGGCCTGTACCACGCCGAGGCGCGCAAAGGGAACATCCATAGTTCGCAGACCGGCAACCTGCTCTCCGGTGCGCCAATCGCATCGGGCGGCGAAATCCGTTCGGGTACGAGCTTTGATCAGCTCCTGGCCCAGGCCTATGGTCGCTCGACCAAGGTGCCGAGCTTGGTGCTCGGCTGTGAGCAATCCAATCCGTCGGTGCATAAAAACTACTCGATGTTGTATAGCTCCCACATATCTTGGAGCTCGCCAACCACACCGACGCCGCTGGAACTTTATCCGGCGCTCGCCTTTGACCGGCTGTTCAAGGATGAAGTTTCACCTGGCGACAAAAGTGTTTTGGATGCGATTCGAGGTGACGCGAATGACCTGCGCCGTCACATCAGCATCAGCGACCAGCGCAAGCTCGATGAGTACTTGGAATCGGTGCGCGATGTCGAAGTGCGGATTGAGAACGCCGGCAAACGAGGCGAATTTCAGGGCTGGCGACCGACCCTCGAAAAACCAGATCGACCGCGGCCGGCCGATGGTGTCCCCCAAGATATCGCTGAGCACATGCGGTTGATGTGTGACATCATGATCTTGGGATTCCAAACCGACACCACGCGCGTGACGACGCTGAAGCTCAACAACGATCACAGCGCGCTGCGTTTCCCAAACCTGGCGTCCGTGCAGCAGCCCAGCAGCGGCATCGATTACATGATTCACCACCTGTTGTCGCATTCCGATGGCGATGACTGGCTCAAGGTTAACCAGTTCTTCGTCGAGCAGGTGGCGTACGTTGCGCGGCGGTTGGATGCGATTCAGGAAGGTTCAGGGACGCTGCTGGACAACACCATGTTGCTGTTCTGCTCGAGCATGATGGCGGGAGCCTATCACAACAACGACCAATTGCCGGTCGTCGTGCTCGGCGGCGGAGGCGGTCGCATTCAGGGCGGCCGGGTGTTGGATTACAGCGGTCAGTCTGAGCGTCAGCTCTGCCGGTTGTTCTTGTCGATGATGGACAAGGTTGACGTGCGGCCGCAGACGTTTGGCGACGCGACGGCGCCGCTGGAAGACGTCTGATTTCCGGGATCGCAGGGATGGCCGAGATGATTCATCCGCGCTGCTAGCGGCGGTATGATAGAGAGAGCCCTTCGATAACGGTATCGGATTCGATCGCCTCTCTCCGTATTGGACAGCGGATGGATCCTCTTTATGACCCTCGATTAACTGCGCGATTCAAACGGGTGTCGCAACTCGCCGCGTCGCTGGTCATAGCACTTGGCGTGATCGTGCTGATTGGCTGGACGTTCGGGAGCCCATCGCTCAAGTCGGTGTATTCGAATTGGGTAGCGATGAACCCTGGTGGGACCGCCATCGCGTTCATCGCAGCCGGGACAGGGCTTTGGTTACTGAAAGCCGAGCCGGTGTTGCCGACGCGGCGCCGCGCCGCCAATTTATGCGCCGCCTTAGTGATTCTGTGGGCTGTGCTGCGGCTGGCTGGCTATCTGTTTGAGTGGGACTTTGGGCCGGATCGGTGGCTGTTTGCGAGCCAGCTCAAGGGCGAAACGTTTACCAACCGGATGGCGCCCAACACTGCCTTGAACTTTCTGCTGATCGGTATCGCGCTCCGCTGGCTGGATGTGCGCCTGTTCAATCGCTGTTGGTTAGCGGAACTGGTGTCGCTGATTGTGATCCTGATCTCCCTGTTGCCCCTCATCGGCTACGCCTATGCGGTAACGACATTGGCGAGCATCAGCTCCTCGATCCCGATGGCGATTCACACGGCCATGGGCTTTGTGGTGCTGGCAGTGGGGATCTTGTGCGCTCGGCCGATGCGGGGGCAGATGGCAAACCTGAGCGGGCGCGGCAGCGGCGGGGTGATGGCGCGCCGGCTGCTTCCTGCTGCCGTGCTTATCCCCATCATGCTCGGCTGGATTCACTTTAGTGCTGGCGATTGGAGGTGGTGGAATGAGATTGAGCGTCTGCCGTTGTTGGTGTTAGCCAACATCATTGTCTTTGCGAGTTTGATCTGGTGGAATGCCGGGCCACTGAACCGTGCCGATGCTCAGTTGCAACGGGCGAAAGAGGCCGCCGAAGGAGCCAATCGCGCGAAGAGCGAGTTCTTAGCCAATATGAGTCATGAGATTCGCACGCCAATGAATGGGGTCATCGGCATGACCGAATTGGCGCTCGATACCGAACTCACGGCCGAGCAACGCGACTATTTAGAAATGGTCAAAGTGTCGGCGGATCATTTGTTGGTGGTGATCAATGACATCTTGGATTTTTCCAAAATCGAAGCCGGCAAACTGGAGCTGGAGTCGATCGACTTTCGGCTCAACAGCTTATTAGACGAAACGATCGCAGGCATGGCGTTTCGCGCGCATGCTAAGGGACTCGAGCTGATTCATGAGGTTCGCAGCGGCGTTCCCGATGCCTTGATTGGTGACCCCTCACGGTTGCGGCAAATCTTGGTCAACTTGGTCGGCAATGCGATCAAGTTCACGCAGCAAGGCGAGATCGTTTTGACGGTGGAAACGCAGTCACAACAGGACTCGGAAGTGGTGCTGCATTTTGCGGTTCGCGACACCGGCATTGGCATCGCGGTAGAGGGCTGGGACAAGCTGTTTCAGGCCTTTTCTCAGGTCGATGCGTCCACGACGCGTAAGTACGGCGGGACGGGGTTGGGGCTAGCGATCGCCTCGCAGTTGGTCCGCGCCATGGGAGGCAAGATCTGGTTACAAAGTGAACTGGGCAAAGGCAGCACGTTTCACTTCACCGCTACGTTCCAGCGATCCCAGCAACCGGTCACAACCTTGGTTCCAGCGGAACTCAGCGCGTTGCAAGGGCTGCGTGTGTTGGTGGTCGATGATAACAGTACCAACCGCCGGATCCTGCAAGACATGCTCAGCAAGTGGGGGCTGTCGCCGTGTGTGGTGCCGAGCGTCCACGAGGCGCTCGCGGAACTGGAGGCGGCACGCCAGGCGGGGCGTTCACCGGGGCTGGTGTTATTGGACAACATGATGCCCGAGCAAGATGGTTTTGCGCTCGCGGAGCATCTGAAGCAGCATCCTGAGTTGGCTGGCGCGACGCTGATGATGCTGTCATCCGCTAATCGTCGCGATGATTTGCAACGGTGCAATGAACTCGGCATCAGCGCGTTCATGATCAAACCGATCCGCCGCGCCGAGTTGCTCAAGGCGTTGCTCAATGCGCTGGGCAAACCACAAGCGATCGCTGCACCGCCCCCTGCCACGGCAGCACACTTTTCGTCTGGCCGCCCGCTGCAACTGCTGTTGGTTGAGGACAACCTGGTCAACCAGAAGCTGGCGATGTTCCTCTTGGAGAAAGAAGGGCACCGTGTCACGATCGCCGGTGATGGCCGCGAGGCGTTGCAGATTTATCAGACCGCGACCTTTGATGCGGTGCTGATGGATATTCAGATGCCCGAAATGGATGGGCTAGAGGCCACAGCGGCGATACGGCAGCAGGAACAACAGCAGGGGCTTCGCCGCACGCCGATCATTGCGATGACGGCACACGCGATGAAAGGTGACCGAGAACGCTGTCTCGATGCCGGCATGGACGGCTACGTTTCCAAGCCGCTGCAGCCCGAGGAACTGCTGACGCTGCTGCGCAAGTTGACACCAGCAACCGCCGCATCTGACGGTTCTGCAGCGTCGTCCTCCGAGTCGCCAGCGCGGTCGCAGCCGCAGCCGCACCTCGAGTCGGCAGCTCCGCCGATCGCTGTCCCCGCGGGACCGGTGGAACTGGAAGCTGCGGAGCCGGCAGTGTCCGCCTCACCGCCCGCCGAAGCCTGCCCGCTCCAACGCCCATCGTGGCTCGACAAGTTGAACAAGCTGCTGCGCGGCAACGAGGCGATGATGCAGCAGTTGAGCGATGCGTTTCGCCAAGAGTACCCGTTGCTGGTGCAACAGATTCAGCAGGGGATGGAGACGCGCAATGGTGAGTCGCTGCGCCGTGCGGCACACACGCTCAAAGGGTGTGCTGCGAGTCTTGGAGCAATGCCGTTGTCGCAGGCGGCACTGGAACTGGAACAGCTTGGTCGAAACGGAACTTTCTCGGATGACGCAGCGAACCAAGCGGCTATGGGACGGCTCCAGCAAGAACTCCAGCAGTTCGTCTCGGAACTCGATCACTGGTTTCCGCCGACACCGGCGTCGTGAGCAGCTGATTGTGGATCAATATTTGCTGGCCGAGGGGCGAGCGGGCGGACGGCGGATTGGGCGGGGGCAGGTGCGTTAGCGGTTTCGTTCATCACTTTCGAGACAGGTCATGAGTAAGATTCAAGCTTGGACGGCGTCAGCGGCAGGAAAATCGTTGGAGCTGGTGGAGCACGATTTGGGACCGTTGGGGCCTGAAGAGGTTGAGATCGCGGTGGAGCATTGCGGGATCTGCCATTCGGACCTATCGGTGCTCGACAACGAATGGGGCAATGCCGCCTATCCGGTCGTAGCCGGGCATGAAGCGGTGGGGCGTGTCGTGGCCGTGGGCGACCAGGTGAAAGGGCTGACAACGGGGATGCGAGTTGGCGTTGGCTGGAACGCCGGCAGTTGCTTGCACTGTCGCCAATGCCTTACCGGGAACCAGCATTTGTGTGCCAGCGTTCAAGCCACGATCGTCGGGCATCGCGGTGGGTTTGCCGACCGCATGCGCGCGCACTGGGCCTGGGCAATTCCGATTCCGGATCAGCTTCAGGGGGGCGCGGTCGGTCCGTTGCTGTGCGGTGGGATCACCGTCTTCAATCCGCTGGTGCAGTTTGGGGTCCAGCCGACGCATCGCGTTGGCGTCGTCGGGATCGGCGGCCTGGGGCACATGGCGCTCAAGTTTGCTCGGGCCTGGGGCTGCGAAGTTACGGCATTTACCTCCAGCCCGTCGAAGTTCGAGGAAGCGCAGCAACTCGGCGCCCATCATGTCCTCTCCAGCCGCGACTCGAGTGCGATCCAATCGGCCGCCGGCTCGTTCGACCTGCTGTTGGTTACGGTGAATGTGCCGCTCGATTGGGATGCGCTGATGGGCACGCTCGCCCCGCGCGGTCGGTTACACGTCGTGGGTGCGGTGCTCGAGCCGATTCCGGTGCGTGCCTTTGACTTGATCATGGGCCAGCGCAGTGTTTCGGGGTCACCGACCGGATCACCGGTCGACATCGCGACGATGCTCGACTTTGCGGCTCGCCACAGCATCGCCCCGCAGACCGAGCACTTTCCGATGAGCCAGATCAATGAGGCGCTGGATCACTTGCGGGCTGGCAAGGCGCGGTACCGGATCGTGCTCGATGCAGATGCCGCATGAGCGGGTGTGACACTCGGAGCAGCGTTCGAAACTTTTTCCCAGCTCAGAAGGACTGTCTGATGAACTCTGCCCAGCCCCAGCACGGTACGCTCGCCGATGCCGACCATGATCGCGAGGTCCCTGAAGTCGATCTGCTCAGCCCGCTGACGATGCGCGGGATCACGCTGAGAAATCGGATCGTGATGTCGCCGATGTGTCAGTACAGCGCCCAGGACGGCCTGGCCGATGATTGGCACCTGGTGCACCTGGGGAGTCGAGCCGTGGGAGGAGCGTCGCTGGTGATGGTCGAAGCGACCGCGGTGACTCCGCAAGGACGGATTTCGCCGGGCGATTTGGGAATCTGGGGCGAGCAGCACGTCGAGCCGTTAGCGAGGATCGCACGGTTCGTCCATTCGCAGGGAGCCGTCCCGGGGATCCAACTCGCTCATGCCGGACGCAAAGCGAGTTGCGGACCACCGTGGCTCGGCGGAGCACCGCTGGGGCCGGCAGAGGGTGGCTGGCCGGTGATCGCCCCGAGTCCCATTCCGTTTCATGCTGGCGACCCGCTGCCGATTGAACTGGATGAGCCTGGAATTGAAGCGGTGATCGATGCCTTTGCAGCCGGGGCGCGGCGAGCGCTGGCGGCCGGATTTCAGATGCTCGAGATCCACGCCGCTCACGGATACCTGCTGCATGAGTTTCTCTCGCCGCTGAGCAATCAGCGGAGTGATGGGTACGGCGGTAGTTTGCCGAATCGGATGCGACTGACGCTGCGGGTGGCCGAGCGTCTGCGGGCGCTGATGCCGGATGAATACCCGCTGTGGGTGCGGATTTCAGCGACGGACTGGGTCGAAGGAGGCTGGGACATCGAGCAGTCGGTAACGCTGGCCAAAGCGCTAAAGGAACTCGGCGTCGACTTGATCGATGTGTCTTCCGGCGCAATCGTCCCCAAAGCACAAATCCCGGTCAGCAAAGGTTATCAGGTGCCGCTGGCGCGGCAGATTCGCCAGCAAGCTGACATCGCGACGGGAGCCGTTGGACTGATCACCCAGCCGCAGCACGCCAACGAGATCGTGACCGCTGGCGATGCCGACATCGTGCTGATCGGTCGCGAAATGCTGCGTCAGCCCTACTGGGCGCTGCAAGCGGAACATGAACTAGGTGGCGAAGCGAGCTGGCCAACGCCTTACGGTTATGCTGTCCGCCGCCGCTCGAGTTGAGCAGTGAGCGCCTGTGGGGTGGCGCCAGCAGAGCTGCGCCTATTGCCCGTTGATCTGCAGGTCCTTCATCAACCGCAGCACCGCCATTTCCTTGGCTTTGGCTTCGACTTCGACG
>CALELC010000317.1 GCA_937904535.1 uncultured Planctomycetaceae bacterium | reverse complement strand
TGCCGTTGGTCACGAGTTGGTATCCGCTCACGGATACTGCGGGACGCGGTTGTTGCGGCACCCGTGTTGCGCAGATCCGCAGCACATCGTGTAGCGTCGGTTCGGCGGCGGTGAGACTGAGCGACTGCTGGCTAGACGGGGCGAACAGGCTTTTCAGGAACTGGGGTAAACGTTGCATCTGATGGCTTCCCGAGGCGCTAGGCGACAAGACGCGGGCGGCACTTCCACCCACGCCGCCGGTATCGTAGGGAGGTTGCCTAAAGCCGACGTGAGCGGTTTCTAAAATCGACTTTATGTTCGCGAAGTACCGGCAAGGGCGGCGATAGAATGCCTGGCGTAAGGTGTGGCCGCGGCAACCCTACCAGCCTGTTTGAGGCGGTCCCGTGCGGGAGATTCCACGTGAGTAGTCGGATTTTGGTGGTCGAAGACGAATGGCATATCGCCGATTTTTTGACGCGAGGCCTGCGCGAAGAGGGCTACACCGTCGAGCATGTCGCTGACGGACAAGCAGCTTGGCATCGGTTGCAGACGGACCCCTGGGATCTGATTCTGCTGGACTGGTGGCTGCCGAACATCGACGGCCTGCAGCTGCTGCAGCGGTTTAGGCAGACCAATCGCGCTACCCCGGTGCTGTTTCTCACCGCTCGAGATGCTGTGACGCAGCGTGTGGCGGGGCTGGACGCCGGTGCCGATGACTACCTCACCAAGCCCTTCGCATTCGAGGAATTGCTCGCCCGCGTGCGGGCGCTGCTGCGCCGTCCCAGCCAAAAGGATGGTGTCAGCCTGGAATGGGAAGATATTCGCATCGACCTGGAAACCCAGCGTGCCAGCCGCGGAGGCCACGCGCTCGACCTGACCGCCAAAGAGTTGTCGCTCCTCATTTTCTTCCTGCGGCATCCGCGCAAAGTTCTGTCTCGGACGCGGATCTATCAAACCGTGTGGGACGAGAACTTTGATGGTTTTTCAAATACCTTAGAGGTGCACGTCAAAGAACTTCGGCGGAAACTCGAAGCGTATGGACCACGAGTGATTCAAACGCGTCGCGGACGAGGATACGTGCTGGAGCTTGAGCCGGCTGAGGAAGGCGAACTGTGAAGCTGGTCAATCGAGTTTCCGTCTTCTTCCTAACGGCGCTGGCGGTGGTGCTAGTCGTCTATTCCATCGTCTTTTATGTGATGGTTCGCAGTCGGCTGGTGCAGCAGTTTGAGCAGGAACTGCACGGCGCCCTCAATTCGCTGATTGCTGCGGTCGAAGTCGAACCGGAAGAAGTCAAATGGCAACCGCTCGAACACATTATTGCCTTGGGAGCCGTCCAAGGACCTGAGGAAGTGCACTGGGTGGTGATCGGCGACGGCAAACAAGTGGTTGAACAGTCACGCAACGCCTCAGCTGATCTGGTTGCTCAGGCGAAGCAGATCGCAGCGAACTCAGCCAACTCAATGGATAACGCTGAACGCGAGCTGATTGTCGCCGATGGTGATTGGCATCTGCTCCATCAGCGACTGGTTGCCCCGGCTCCGGTGCGCGTCGACCGGGAACTCGACGAGTTTGATGAACTGGTGGTGGTCGTAGCGCATTCGGCCGCGGCCTTGAATGCCGATCTCTATCGGTTGTTGTTATTGGTTTCTGTGCTGCCGTTGGGGGCCTGGTTAATCGCGGCTGCGGCGGGGCGTTGGTTCTGTCGCCGGGCGTTGCAGCCGGTGTTGGACATGGCGCAGCAAACTCGTTCGATGACCGGAGCCGACTTTCATTCGCGGCTGCCGGTTTCGGAAACACAGGATGAGTTGGCTGAACTCGCGCTGGCTTTCAACACGCTGCTTGACCGCCAGCACCGAGCTTTTGAGCAGCAGCAGCGGTTTACCGGTGATGCAGCCCATGAATTGCGCACGCCGCTGACCGTGCTGTTGGGGCAGATTGAGGTGTGCCTGCGGCGACCGCGATCGCCCGAGCAATACGCGGAGACACTCGGTCTGCTGCGAGACCAAACGGTGCAACTGCAGAGCATTGTTGAATCGCTGTTGTTCCTGGCTCGCTCCGATGAGGATGCGGTGTTGCCCGACAGCGAAGTCTTGGCCTTGGATCAGTGGCTGCCGAGTTATCTGCACCGCTGGGATGCTCATCCGCGGCGGGCAGACATCCGTCTGTTTGGCAGTTGTCCCGGCGGTGGGCCCATCCGAGCGTCGACAGCGCTGCTGGCACGCCTGCTCGACAATCTGATTGAAAACGCATTGAAGTACAGCGAACCGGGATCGCCGGTGGACGTGAGTTTATCCGGCGATGAAGCGGAAGCGATCGTGGCCGTGGAGGATCATGGCCGGGGCATTGCGAGCGACGATCTAGCAGCGGTTTTTCAGCCGTTTTTTCGCTCGCGTGCTGCTCGCAACGCGGGCATTGCGGGCGCTGGGCTAGGACTCGCCATTGCCGCTCGCATCGCTACCGCTTTCGGTGGCCGACTCGAATGTACGAGTGAACTGGGCCGGGGCAGCCGCTTCACAATCCGACTTCCCTTGATCACAGCCATGCAGGGGGTGACTGTATAATTCGGTTTTGTAGGGGTGGCAGCGGCTTGGCATCAAGTGCTTCCAAAGCGAGTTAAGGTCCTTCGTCAGTTTGTCAGGGGAGGTGAGGTGACTTATGAGGTACGGTCGCCGACTCAGGATCTGGGAGACAAATTACGGTCGAGCCTCGGGATGGGTGATCGAAAAACAGGGCACTCCCATCGCTAAGCTAACCGACTGCCGCTGGGAAGAAGTGTTCTGGGATAGCTACCGACTGGAGGTGGTCACAGACGATCCTGACCTGCGGGCTCAGCTGCTGATGAAGGAATTTTGGGCGGTTGCCGAGGCGGAAGGGTTGGCCTATCGCAGTCTGGAGTTTGGGGAGGTCGCTCCATTTGCGTTCCCCTCGCTCTCGCCCTTCTCCGAGCCAGGGCGACTCATGATGCGAGGATTATTCCTCGACATCGGTCAGCCTGGGCTGTTTGCATCGTTCGTGCTCTGGTTCCGCCGCTGGAGGCGTGACAGGGCAAGTAAGCGGCGTCCGTTGAAAAGAGCCGAATTGTCGCTGGAATGAACGGGCCCCTGAGATGCCGACACGGAGTGGGGCACGTAGGGGAACGATGTACGGCTATGGAACATCGCCGCAAACCTGCTCACGACCGCTTTCGCCGAGATGCTTTCTCAATGGAGGCTGCCGCGTCTGGAGTTTTGCAGTTGGTCGCTCCATGGTCGACCTCCACTTTGCCGATGCGTTTGGCAACGGCAATTGCTTCAGCGCGCAGCGCGTGTTTGAAAACTCCGATCGCGATGACGGCACCGTTCATGGCATAACGGACCCAGTTCGGCGAACCGTGAAGCTGCTGCTCAATCGTCGTCAGGACCTGCTGGGCGTCGTTATCCGAGATCGACTCAGGATCAGCTCTCAGCCGGGCTCCCAAAATGAAATAACTCAGTTCGCGTTGGGACTCGTCTTTGGACTTCATCCACTCGCGCATCAGAGCATCCGCCAAGGGACTGCGAGCAAACAGGTCGGCGAGGTAGCTGCCGAGAAAGCGAACGGGCCCGTCTTGGACCATGGTTTCCGCGTCGGTCCGCGAAATCCTCGCAGGATCGGCGATCAAGAGCGCCAGGATGCGAGCTTCGGCATTTCCGGTATTCCAAAGTTCCAGCGCCAACGCGTGATCCAGCCGGAGCTTTTTCTTGAGCTTTTGCAACTCCGAGGTGAGCGTCCCAAAGACGTTGTTACCCGAGCCATGGCGTTTGTAGATCGCTGCGGTTTGCGGCTTTCCCACGGCCTTGAGTGTTGTTAGAACCTCGTCCACATGCATCCTGTTGTGTCCTGCAAGGAGTGGTCCGATTCACATCGCAGCCGCCGGAGTGATTATCAAGCGACTCTTCGCGACAGATCGAAGACAGTGAGCATACCGGCTGCCTTGATCATGCACGAAGGTTTCTGCCCCGATTGGTCTAAATCATTGATCACACACCAGCAGAAACGACACTGCTGCTGCGTCCCGCATCGACCCCGTCACGGGCTGCCAAGCGGCGGCGGAAATGCAGATGCCGGCGGCGCGTCAGTTCGACCAGTGGTCGCCAGGCTCGCGCCGTCAACTGATGTTTGATCAACAGATGCCAAAACCGATTGGACCGTTTGTATAGGTACGACATCGCGAGATAGGCCGGCACCGCCCGCCAGTCTTGCGGGCGACGTCGCCAAATCGAAGCGTTTGAAAAAAGCCGCTGGTAACACCACGCATAACCCTCGGCCAGTTGCTCAGGGCTCATGTGCCGTGGGCGGAACACAACGTTTGCGGTGTCGTACTTGCTCCAGTCGGTATGCAGCAGCCTACCTTCGGCTTCCATTTGTCGGAACAAGGGAGTGCCAGGGTAGGGTGTCATGATGTGGAACGTCGCACACTCCAACCGGTTCTCTTCAATCCAATTGACCGTCGTTTCAAACACATCCTCTCGGTCGTGATCGAACCCCAGCACGAAACTTCCGTTGACTTGAATGCCGTTGCGGTGAAACAGTTCCACCCGTCGGGCATAGTCCTCGGTCCGCGGACTCTTCTTGCGAGCATCGGTGAGGTTGTCGTTCTGCAGCGATTCAAAGCCGATGAACACGCCGGTGCAGCCTGCCAACGCCATCTCACGAACCAAAGCAGGATCATCCGCAACATCGATGCTGACCGCTGCACTCCAGATCTTCTCCAGCGGCCGTAGGGCCTGGCACAACTGACGCAGGTATTCTGGTTTGGAACCCAAGTTGTTGTCAGTAAACACGGCATAGGGCTGGCCGTCCTGCCGGAACTCGTCCACGATCTGCTGGACGTCGCGCATCAGGTACGGCATGTGTAGGCCCTTCGTTGACAGGTAGCAGAAACCGCAGCGATTGTGGCAGCCTCGGGTGGCAATCAGGCTGGTCGTGGTGAGGTAGCTATTTCGCTTCAATAGATCGCGACGCGGCGCAGGATCCTCACGGTACGGGCGTTTGAAATCAGCGCGGTAGGTGTCTTTCCAAGTCCCTGCGTCGATGTCGTTTAAGATCTGCCCCCAGAGCTGAACTCCATCGCCGATGGCCAACACGTCGGCATGCGGAGCGACTTCCTCGGGACAGGAGATCGCGTGCAATCCGCCCAGCACCACGATCGAGCCACGCTCGCGATACCAACGAGCCAGTTCATACGCCCGCTTGGCAAAGGTCAAATGAACACTGATTCCGACCACTGCGGGCACCGGATCACACGGCGGTGGGCCTTGCAGCAGGTTCTCATCCCAGTATTCAACATCCCAGTGGGCAGGCGTGCTGGCGGCAATGCTGGTCAGGGCAAGGGTGGGAGTCAGCACATGTTTGCCATAACTTGCATGAGGATCTTTCGGGTAGAACGGGTTGACCAACAGTGCGTACTGTTGCCGCACCGGTCCCGCGGACTTCACGGCGTCTAAGTGAGGTGCCAGACGCATTTCAAGCGGAAGCCAATGTGTTCGCATGATGTTCTCAGGGGTAGAGTTGAGAGGAACGCGGGCGGTTGCTCTGGCAGTGCCGGCTCACATGTCGGCTGCGACTTGGGGACGCCGCTGGGCAGCGATGGCTTCCAATCGCTGCTGCACTTCATCGATCGTTTCATCGAGTGTCGAAGTACCGGCGGTGAGGCCAACGGTTGTCACGTCGTTGAACCAATTGAGATCGATCGCGTCCGCACACATCACCTGCCGAGCGGGAACGTTGTGCTGACTCCGATTTCCGTAGTTGTTGAGCGATCATCGCTTTGCAATGTAAAGCACTAAAGCTTTGTGATGCAAAGTGAAGAGTCAAAAAAAGCCCCTGGTCAGGCAGGTGACCAGCCGCCGGCGCTCCGGGGACGGCATTTTTCAGCGTTTTGTTGAGCCTGCGCATCGGCGACCACCTGTTCCAAAACGCTGATGTAAGCCGCAAACCGTTCGCGGCCCAAGGGAGTCAGGCGGTACAGCGACTGGGAGCGTGAACCGCTGCCACCTTTCCAGATTTCGACCAACCCAGCCTCGCTGAGCACGCTCACGTGGCGGCTCAAGTTGCCGTCGGTGAGCGAACAGAGCTGTTTCAAGTCGTTGAACAGCACGCCGTCGGCATTGGCTGCCAAGGAAGCCAAGATTCCTAACCGCGCCTTTTCGTGCATCACGCGGTCCAGGCCGTGGTAAGAAAACCGGCCTTGGCGGGACGTTTCCGCCTTTGGGTTTTCGTTGGCTTGGGCGTTACTCGCCATGCTTTCGCTCCAAGGTTCTGTACAAGATTGCCGCGCACAGCAGTTGGCCTCCCCCAAAGGCGAGTGCCATTTGCCAGGGGGCGAGCGTCTGTGAACCCTGACCCCAACGCAAACAGCAGCAGCCGCACATGACGTAGTAAACGCCAGCCCAGACCACCGCCGAGGGCAGCAAGCGGCAGGAGGCAAAGATCCCCAGCCCGAACAGCAACGACCACAGGCCTGGCAGCATCCAGGCCACATTCGGTGCACTGCGCGCGATGCCTAGGGTGAGCAGCGCTCCAACGACGAGGCAGGGCAGGAACTGCTCCACCGCCAAGCGCGTCATCTCGCGGACCAGCCCTGGACCGGCAAGCCTGGCCCGGATCCATAATTCGGTGCCGGCAAGCGTGGCGCTGATCACCGCGACACCGATCCAGAGCGTCAAGTAGCGCCCCAAGTCCGTCGCGGGCGACGCCACCCAGGACGGCTGCGAGGCGGCCGCCAGTAACCCGAGCACGCCCGAAAAACCGACGGTCAGCGAGCGATAGCCGCGAAACACTTCGCTTCGCGCCATCTGCTGCCGGATGTCAGAAATCTGCTGGAGTGCGTCGTGAAGTTCCACCGGCTGCTCTCCAATCAGGAGTCCCACTCGTTGCTTTGTAGTACAAAGTAAAGCGGCTCGCTGCGGAAGTCAATCATTTCTGGCTTGCCCTCGCTGCGATTGTCCGTGCGGCAGGCTATTGGCTCAGCTGAGGATTCCGGTAACGATGCAGGATGGTTTGGTGCACCGCCCTGAGAACTCGCGCAGGATCTCGCTCCCATGGTCCCAATCAAGCCGCTCCGCGCCTCGAGCATTCTTATCGGGTGGATGCTCATCGGCGGCCTCTGCGGTTGGCTGATCCCCGAGTTTTATGACTGGACCGGGGCGGATCAGAGCCGTTCGGTGCCGCTGATGTGGCAGGTTCCGCTGGGAATGTCTCTCGTCGCTGTGGTATTTTGTGCCTCGCTGCCATGGCTCGCGGTGACAGGCTGGGCTGAGGATTGCCCGCGACGCTCGCTGCAGTTTCAGTTGCAAACGCTGTTGATCGGCACTGCGGTAGTCGCTGTGGCCATCGCGGTCGGCACGAAGTATCCCGTAGCCGTCGCCAATGCCTGCTTCGTGCTGTCAGTGTTCGCTGCACTTGGGGCGGCATTGTTCTGTCGCCAGTGGCGGTTGCCAATCGCCGCACTGTTGGTCTGCCTATTCATGCCGTTCGTCTGGTTGTTCGGTTACGAAGAGCTCTCGAATATCCGCTTGCTGCTACCCATGGCGGCAGGGCTTCCCAACCTTCTCCCGGCAGCGCTGGTGGGTTACCTGCTCGGCTGGAATCTGCATGAAGGCGGCTGGGTCTCCATCCTACTGACAGCCACTCAGATCGTGGTCGGGCTGGGCCTAATTCGCCTCGGAACCAAACGCACGCTGGCGTATCTCCTGTTCAGCCTGCTCTCGGCACTGATGAGTTCGCTGATTCTCAATGCACTTCTCCGTGCCTGAGTTTTTCCCAGCAAGATGGCATTTGGCTGGTTAGGTGGAGGCGCGGATTAGAAGAA
>CALELC010000316.1 GCA_937904535.1 uncultured Planctomycetaceae bacterium | reverse complement strand
CGATCCGTTCGTAGAGCTTATCGCGAAATGGCAGCCAGAGCTCGTCGCCTTGCCGGTAGACGACTTGGCTGTAGTACAGGTAGGTGTAGTGCCAGTGCCCGAAGGCACGGGTGCCATCGCTGATGTCGTGCAGGTTCTCCTTCGCGTACTTCCACATATCGGGGATATGTTCGCTGCTGTAGTCACCGGCGTTGTAGAGCGCTGCTAAGGCGGCGGCGGTGATCGCTGGCCGGCTGCTGCCGCGTTGTTTGCTGCTGTAGCTGATCCCGCCGTCGGGATTCTTGCAGATGTAGATGTACTCTTTGGCCTTTTCAATGATCTCGGCCGGTACGGGAATCCCGGCGTTGCGGCAGCCGCGGAGGCCTTGCACCTGCGTGATCGTGGTGGAGCCTTCATCGAAGTCGTTGCCTTCGCGGGCGGAGACATAACCCCAGCCGCCAGCGGCGGTCTGGGCATTGCCGCTGAACTCGACCGCTTTGGTCAGCACGTCGACCAATTCCTGTCGCCGGTCGATCAGGCCTTCTTCGCCGAGGACCTGCGAGAGAAACAGCATCGAGAATCCGTGCCCGTAGGTGTAGCGCGCATCGGTCTGCTGATCGCCGATCAGGCCGTTGTCACGGCTTTTGCTGATGACAAAGTCGCAGGCGCGGGCAACCTGGCGGGCATACGGGCCCTGCGTGGTCGTGGAGCCGCTGCCGAGGATCGCCGTGCCGGCTAGGGCTGCGAGTGCCGTGGGATAGACCTGCGTGTTCCACTGGCCGCGAGAAGATTGATTGCGGCTGAGCCAGTTCAGTCCCTTTTCAATCGCGGCTTCCCACCGGGGGTTGCGAGCGGCATAAGCCGTGCGCGGGGCGGGAAGCTGAGACACGAGACCGGCGGTCGCCGCCGTTGCGAACTGAAGCCATTGACGTCGGGAAACCACAGCGGTCATGACAGGCCTTGAGTGCAGGAAAGATCAACGCTTCGATTATACCGCTGCGACCGATGCAGGATATATCGAAGCGTGTTCCAGCCGAGACCGCCGTTGCCGAGAGAGCAGAGCGTCAATCCCACTCTTCGTCTTCGTCGTCCTCTTCCCAATCGTCTTCGTCGTCGTCCCACTCCTCGTCGTCTTCGTCTTCGGTGAGTAGGTCGTCGCTGTCTTCGTCGTCCTCATCTTCGTCGTCGATTTCGTCTTCGTCAGCGTCTTCTTCGACGTCATCGACTTCTACTTCGTCTTCATCGCCGACTTCTTCCCACTCATCGTCGTCGAGTTCTTCGTCCTCGTCGTCGGCATCTTCATCGTCGTCGTCTTCCCACGCATCATCATCGTCCTCGTCGTCGGAATCGTCGTAGTAATCGTCATCGTCTTCATCGATGGCGACCGGCGCAGCGACGCCGAATCCCGATTGCGGGGCGAAGGCGGAAGAAAGGGTTACCAGATCTGTAGCTTCGTCGATTACGACGGGGCCGGGCGCGATGCTCACGTCAGACTCCTTAGGGATGACAGCGTCAAAGGGGGATGTAGCGGATGGTGGTAAGTCTACCTTATCGGGAGTTTCGATCGGCGAGGCGGGCGGGACCGCTTCACTTTGATCCTCCGAGTTTGCCAAAGTGTCTTCGGAATCGTCTTGGATACTAGCCCCCGCAATCGCAGGAAGTGCTCCCGCATTTTTTAGACCGAAAACCTGCAGAAAGTAGGGGGTTGTGCCATAAAGGTAGGGCCGACCGAGCTCCTCGCTACGGCCGCAAATCCGCACTAAGTCCTTTTGCATCAACTGCCGCACCAGTTCGCCGCAGGCCACCCCGCGGATCGCTTCGATGTCCGCCCGTAAGACCGGTTGGCGGTAGGCGATGATCGTCAGCGTTTCCATTGCGGCGCTACCGAGCTGGATCGGCGGCGGGATGTGGCTCATCCGCCGCAGCCATGGGGCCAGTGCCGGGCGAGTGAGCAATTGGTGGCCGCCAGCGACTTCTTCGATCCGCAGGGCACTGCCCGTATGGTCGTAAAGCTCGTTGAGTTCCCGGATTCGTGTCCGCGCTTCAGTGGCATCGGCCAGCGAGGCCAAGGAAGCGAGCTTCCGCAGATTGATCGGGCCGCGGTGAAACAGCAGCACCGCCTCGGTTCGCCGCCGGCGCTGGAGCGGCGGATCCTCATCCAAATCGGCTGCCGGGGCCGCTGAGAACTCGCTGTCGGTCTCAGAATCACCGGTTTCCGCGGCGGGAGCGGCTGTGGCTGCCGTTTGGGCCCACCACCAGCGATGCCGCTGCGGGCTCTGGCAACTCCCCGGCCAGCGGTTCTGGAGGTGGTGCTGGACACTCAGTGCTCGCAGGCTCGTGGGTGCTGCGTTCCCGGCCGGCGCGTGCGTGCCCCAGGGCGAGACGCTCATGAGTCGCAGGAAAGGGGCTGGCCGACGCATGACAGAAGCAACAGATCGACGAGGACGTAAGCAAGACGAGGACGTAAGCAAAACGTACAGGTACTGAAACGCTGCTGTTGATGTAACAATAGCAGAGTTGCCGTCAAGCTAAATCAGGTCGTCCCAAACAGAACTTATGCGCACTGTCCCCCCTAAAACGCTGCCCGCTGCCGAAGCCGGCCCGCCGGCTGGTTCTGCAAACTCCGGCGGCGCTGGCTCCAGCCGCCCCCGGCGTTCGGTCGGCTCCCGCAGTCGGCTGCTGGTGTTGCTCGTGGGCGGCAGTGTGGTCGTGGTGGTGCTGGCAGCGGTACTGCTGTTTTTTGGCCGCGTCGAAGGCCGTGAGTTTGCGCCGTCGCACTTTCAAACGCGGAGCTTCTCGTACCTCGAATTGCCGTTGTTGAAGCTGCAGATCACGCCGGTTCGCCGGATCACTCAGGCATCGCCGCTGTCAGCCTATCTGCATACGGCTGGCATGATCCAGCGGCCGCAGGGCCAGCCTACCGAGTGGCATCTGGTGGAAGTCGATCGGCCGGGGGCGCCGGATTCAGCGGCCGATGCCAAGCTGCTGACGGACTTTCTGGAACATCACCGCTTCGACGGTACCGCTCGAGCGGGACTGTATTGGCATGACTGGAGCGTCGATCATCCGGCGTTGGCCGCGGTCCTGTGGCCTCAGGTACAGAAACTGGCTCAGCGCGAACTGTATCTCTTGATTCCTGACCTGTTTCGGATCGCCAACCAAGCGAGTGCTCCGGATGCCTTGGCACGCGACATCGATGCCGCTCTCAAGGCAGGTTATGTAGGCTTGATCGGCGATTTTCGTGCGGCAGGCCAGACGGAAGTGGCGGATGCGTTGAAGCAGGAGGCAATCGCCGATTATCCCGATGATCCCCAGTGGCAGCAGCTCTGATGATTTACCTCGACAACAACGCCACCACGCAACTAGCGCCGGAAGTGGCGGAGGCGATGGCACGCTGCTGGGCGAGTGGACCGCTCAACCCATCGAGCCAGCATGCAGCCGGTCGCGCAGCCCGCAATCAACTCGATCAGGCGCTGTCGCAGATTGGTCAGTTGCTCGGCGCCGATGTCGATTCACCTGCCGGCGACGCGTTGATCCTGACCAGTGGCGGCACTGAAGCGAACCATTTGGCGCTTTCAGGAATCGGCGATCCGGCGGGGCCACTGGTGATCAGCAGCATCGAGCATCCGAGTGTGATGGCCACTGCCCGCAGTCAGGCCGCTCAGGGGCGTCCGCTGCGAGTGATCCCGGTCGATTCCAGCGGGGTCGTCGACTTGGCTGCCGCGCGAGCACTGATCGTGGAGCAGACGCCACCGCCGGCGCTCGTCAGCGTGATGGCAGCTAACAACGAAACCGGCGTGCTCCAGCCGCTGGAACCAATCGCCCAGTGGTGTCACTCGGTCGGTGCGGCGTTGCACGTCGACGCGGTGCAGATGATCGGCAAGCTGCCGTTTCATTTCGCGGAGCTGGGTGTAACGGCCGTCACCCTGGCCGCTCATAAGTTTCATGGGCCGGTCGGGGTTGGGGCGCTGCTGGTCCGTGCCGGCGTGGAAGTGCGGCCGCAGATCCTTGGGGGAGACCAGCAGTTGGGACGCCGCGGCGGCACAGAACCGGTCGCGCTCGCAGTTGGCATGGCGACCGCCCTGCGGCTGGCGATGGAGACACAGGCCGAGACCGCGTCGCAAACCGCAGCGTACCGTAATGCCTTCGAAGCCGGGCTGAAACAGCGGATCGAGGGTTTGGTGGTTCATGGGGCCGGGGCGCCGCGGTTGCCGAGCACTTCGTGTCTGTCGTTTCCCGGAGTCGACCGGCAGGCGATGTTGCTGGCGCTCGATGTTGCGGGAGTCGCCTGCAGCAGCGGTTCAGCCTGTGCCAGCGGCAGCAGTCAGCCGAGTCCGGTGCTGTTGGCGATGGGGGTTCCGCCAGCTCAGATCGACTCGGCATTGCGGTTTGGATTCTCCCGTTTTTCCACGGCGGAAGAAGTTCAACAGAGCGTCGAAATTATCTCTCGCCACTACAATCGTTTAAGTAAGAAAAGGATGGTGGAAAAAGTCGAGTAATCCACTGGTCTAGACGGTGCAATCGGCTAGACTTGTCCACCATGACTGATCGAGAGTCGACTGTCCCGATTGCATTGCGAAGACCGCAAGCGATTCGCAGCCATTCCGGACGTCCCACCGCTCCCCCGACACCGCTGCTGCCCGCGTTCATCGCCGGGGAGGAGAATCGTTTCGTCGGTTTTGTGGCCAGCGCCCCACTCGGGCTTTCGGCTGCGGGTGACCCGGCTGGCGATGGTGAACTGGGGCTGATGAGAATCGGCCCGCTGCTGTTGGTTGGCCCCAGCGGGTGCGGCAAAACAGCCATGGCGACGCATTTAGCGACGCGGATGCTCGAACAGGTGGTTGCCGAGGAACCGGTCGACCCGGCGGCAGCCCAGACGCTGGTTTCGCTCTTTATGCCGGGTGTCGATTTCGCTCGCTATTATGCCCGTGCGGTCGATTCGGATGAGATCACCCGTTTTCGTCGCGACGTCGATCAAGCTCCGGTGTTGGTGATCGACGACGTGCACCTGATGGCCGGCAAGCCGGCTGCGCAAGATGAACTCGCTTCGCGGATCGAAACTCGAACCGTGCACGGACGGCCGACGATTCTGACCTGTCGCCGGCTGCCGACGCAGGTGCCGGGGTTGCGGCCCTTGTTGGTCAGCCGGATGTTGCCGGGGCTGACCGTGCCGATGCGCTTACCGGGGCCGGCCGCTCGCCGAGAGTTGCTCGCTGAGTTTGCCCGCCGTCGCCAGTTGTCGATCGGCCAGGAAGAGTTGGATTTGCTCGCCGAGGGGCTGGATGCCGAGTTGCCGGCCAGGCGGTTAGAGGCGGCAATCGCGCAGGTGGAACTGTACTGCCGCATGAAGGCCTGTCCGCCCAATACGCAGGCTGTACGTGCTGCGATCGCAGCCGTGCAAACCAGCCACGATTTGTCGACCGATCAAGTCGCTAAGATGATCTCGCGGCGCTACAAGGTGAAGCTGGCAGAATTGAAGAGCGGGACCCGCCGGCAAGAGATTGTCCGGGCGCGTTCCTTAGCGATGTATTTGGCGCGGCAGTTGACCGGTGCCAGCTATCATCAAATCGGCAAGTACTTCGGCGGTCGCGATCACACGACCGTTTTGCATGCGTGCCGCAAGACCCAGGCGCAACTCAGCGACGACAGCGATCTGCGCGTCACCGCCGATGAGCTGACCGAACAACTGAAGGTAAGCGCGTAGCGATCGACGCGGCTTTCTTGAACGCCGTTAGCGCCAGCCGAGCAGTTGCGACTGCCGAGCCGTCACGCGGCTTTGCCAGTGTCGCTGGGATTGCGGCAGCGAGTGTGACTCGTCTCGATGTTGCAGTTCGATTTCAAACCCGGCTGCTCGCAGCATTGCCGCGATCCGCGAGGCCGAGTTGTAAGCGGCGGTCGTCGCCGTCTCGTGGACTTCGACATAGATCGCCTCGACCTGAGGAAGGTGCGCGCTGATCTCTGTCAGCACACGCTCTTCTAGCCCTTCGATGTCGAGCTTCAAAAAGTCGACGCTGCGGTCCTGCAGATAGGTCGATAGCTGCACGCACGGCACTGACGTCTCATCGGATCCGGGGCGCCGGCCCCAGCTCGGGTCGATCGAATTGCCACGCGCGTCGCCTCCAGCGGCGATTTCACCATGCAGCGTGGCGGTGCCGCTGTGGTCGCTTACAGCTGCCTGAACGCAGCGGACCGAGGGAATGTCATTGCGGTCAACGTTCATCTGCAGCAGCCGAAAGGCGTGCGGGTCAGGTTCAAAGCAGATGATCTCGGCTCCCGGCCAACGATGTTTCCATTCCAACATCGTCACCCCGATGTTCGCTCCGCAATCGACAATCAGCGGCCGATCGGTCCGGGGCGTGAAGAACGCTGGAAAGGTTTCGCTTTGGCGACACATGGATCGCGCCGCCTCTGGGTGCTCATGGAAGAGCTTATAACCTCGGAAGCGAAACTGCTGGACGGCGACGATGGGACTTAACCTTATGCAGAAGTGGGAAACCGATAGCACCTGCGGCCTCCGCGACAGGCCATCAGCGTCTGGCTTGGAGTGGCTCAGCGCAAATCGCTGAAAAGCCGTCGCAGCGGTTAGGGGAGAGGTTGTCCAGGCGGTGGAAAACCTGCGGCGGCATCATCGAGCACCAGCACCCAGTCCAAGTATTCGCCTGGGGATGGGGGCACGAAACGCTGTGTGCCTACGTTGGCATACTCACCGGCGCGCGACGCTTCGCCGGTGCGCGGGTCATACCACCACGCGATCACCTTGGAGGTGCCGATGCCATCGAGCTTGATTTCCACGGGCCGCCC
>CALELC010000315.1 GCA_937904535.1 uncultured Planctomycetaceae bacterium | reverse complement strand
TGCAGCGTCAGCGTGACCGACAGCGGAGCAAAGGCTTCTTCGACGTTGCCATCGAAGGTGACGATCTCTTTAACCCGCGACGTCTGGCGACTGGGCAGGATCATGACTTCCTCGCCCGGTCGGATGGTGCCTGAGGCGATCGTGCCGCAGAACCCGCGGAAGTTCAGGTGCGGGCGATTGACGAGCTGCACCGGGAAGCGGAAGTCGCGCAAGTTGCGGTCGCTGTCGATGTAGACCGTTTCCAGGAAACTCATCAGCGTCGAGCCGCGGTACCACGGCATGTTTTCGCTGGGGTCGACGACGTTGTCGCCATTGAGCGCGCTGATCGGAATGAAATGCAAATCGGGCAGGTCCAGCCGCGCAGCAAACCCGCGGTAGTCGTCACAGATCTGGTTGAACCGCTCTTCGCTGAAGTCGACCAAGTCCATCTTGTTGATCGCCAGCACGACGTGGCGAATACCCAGCAGCGAGACGATGAAGCTGTGCCGACGGGTCTGCGTCAGCACCCCGTGACGAGCGTCGATCAGAATGATCGCCAGGTCCGCGGTGCTCGCTCCGGTCGCCATGTTGCGGGTGTACTGCTCGTGCCCCGGCGTATCGGCGATGATGAACTTCCGCTTGGCGGTGCTGAAGTAGCGGTAGGCGACATCGATCGTGATCCCCTGCTCTCGCTCGGCCTTCAGCCCGTCGGTGACCAGCGCCGGGTCGAACTTGCCGCCCGTCGTGCCGACTTTCTTGCTGTCCACTTCCAACTGCGACAGGTGGTCTTCGTACAACATCTTGCTGTCGTACAGCAGCCGCCCGATGAGCGTGCTCTTGCCGTCGTCGACGCTGCCGCAGGTGATGAACCGCAGCAACTGCTTGCGCTCGTGCTGCTTCAAGTAGGCGTCGATGTCGGTAGCGATCAGCTCGGATTGGTGAGACATGTTTGCGAGTTTTCAGTGTCAGTCGTGAGTGTGCATTCAGGCAGCGAGCGCTGGCGGGGATCGCCAACGCGTGCGAGCGGGAGCGGAAATAAGGCTAGAAGTAACCGCGGCGTTTCTTTTCTTCCATGCCGGCGCCGCCTTCGTCTTGGTCGATGATGCGACCTTGACGTTCGCTCGTTTTGGCCAGCAACATTTCCTGAATGATCTCTGGCAGTGTGGTGGCGTTCGACTCGACCGCGCCGCTGAGCGGGTAGCAGCCTAGGGTGCGGAAGCGGACGTTGAGCAGTTCTTCCTTTTCGCCCGGCAGCACCGGCATCCGCTCGTCATCGCGCATCAGCAGTGTGCCGTTGCGGCGAATCACCCGCCGCTTTTCCGACAGGTACAGCGGCACGATCGGAATCTGCTCCAAGTGGATGTACTGCCAAACATCCAGCTCGGTCCAGTTGCTCATCGGGAAGACGCGGATCGATTCGCCTTTGTTGACGCGGCCGTTGTACAGGTTCCACAGCTCTGGCCGCTGGTTCTTCGGATCCCAGCGATGCTTGCTGTCGCGGAAGCTGAACACTCGCTCTTTGGCGCGGCTCTTTTCTTCGTCGCGGCGAGCCCCGCCAAACGCGGCATCAAAGCCGTACTTGTCGAGCGCCTGCTTCAGCCCGTCGGTCTTCATGATCTCGGTGTGCCGCTCGCTGTCCTCCCACGGCTTGATGCCGAGCTTGCGGCCTTCTTCGTTGATGTGCACCAGCAGATCGAGCCCCAGTTCTTTCCGCGCGTAGTTCTCGCGGAACTCGATCATCTCGCGGAACTTCCAGGTCGAATCGACGTGCAACAGCGGAAATGGCGGCTTCGCCGGATAGAACGCCTTGAGCGCCAACTGCACCAGCACCGACGAATCTTTGCCGATCGAGTACAGCATCACCGGGTTTTGAAACTCCGCCACGACCTCGCGGATGATGTGAATGCTCTCGGCCTCAAGTTGCTTGAGGTGCGTCAGGCTATAGTCGCCGACCACATCACGAGAGGCCGCGGATGCGTCGCTGGAGCGGGCGGTGGATTCGGCAGGAGTGGACATTGAAGTCGCGGTGGTATCAGTAGGAAGCAGGAGGCCAAATCGACACGCGTGGCCACAGGAGCAGTCCGAGTTTACCGGTAATGACCAACAATCGGCCAGGGGGACCGCCCAGCGGAGCGGCACTGCAAGCACACGGGGCCATCTCCGGAATCAGCTATCGGCGACTCAATCTGCATGGTAATGTATAGGTTTGCATCGTGCTCAGAGCAAGCTGAGTGTGTGACCGATCCCCTGCGGAGGCCGACCCATGCCGTCTGACTGCCTGTCGATGAAATCGCGTCAGCGCTTTGTGCGGCAAGGTGTCCACCTGCCACTGATCGCTCTGCTGGGGCTGCTGATGACGACGCTGAGTCTGCGGGCGGAGCAGGATCACGTTGACCCGGCCGGGCCAGTCGAGAGCGGTGCGCAACTGACTGTGCAGGAGCAGGCAGGTGTGGGCGAGGAGTCGGCTGCGGTGGTTGCTGCTCGCCAGCGTGCCGAATTGCTGCACGCGGTCTATGCCGAGACGCTGCACGTCATGCACGAACGCTACTTTCACGGCTCGCGGGCCATCGTGCCCGCTCGTGCGATGGAAGACATTTTTAAGACGCTGAAGCGGCAGTCGGGTACCGAGGCGCGGTGGATGTCGGTCAATGTGCGCGCGATGAGCATTCATCACGAGCCCAAGACGGAGTTTGACCTCGCCGCGGCCAAAGGCATCGCTGCCGGGCAACCGGCGGTCGAAGCGATCACCGATGGCTACTACCGCCGTGCTGGGGCGATCGAGATGACCGCTGGCTGCGTGGCCTGCCACGATGGGTTTGGCAAACCGCCCACAAACGTTCCTAAATTCGCGGCGTTGGTGATCAGCATCCCCGTCGCCAGCGATGCGGCCGAGCCGCCCGATTCACCCGCGCGGACGCCTGCCAGCGACTGAGCGCCCACCGGCTCGCGCCAGCTTCCTACCTCTGCGAGCATTTTCCTCCCACTGTCTCTTCCCCGCCTTTGAAGTCAACTTCGATGAGCAAGCTATTACCCATGCTCGGACTCATGACCGTGGGGGCCATTGCAATCGCTGTGATGTGCGATGCTCCCAGACCGGCCGCGGCTGTGGCTGCTGAACCAGTGGCTGAGCCGCCTGCTGAATCGCCAGTGCTAGCCGCGGCGCGGCGTCAGGCCGAGTCGCTGCACGAAGCGATGCACGCAACCTTGCGGATCGTGCATCACCAGTATTTCCGTGAGGACGAAGGGCTGGCGATTCCTGCGGAGATCCTGAAGGGGGTGTTCGACGAAGTCGAGAAACATCAGGGAATCACACTCCGTTGGCTGGTCGTCGATGGCCAGGCCATGAACACGGACCACAAGCCGCAAGATGCGTTTGAAACCGCTGCCGTCCGGGCACTCAAGCAGGGAGCGGCGGCGCATGAAGCGGTCGCCGACGGCGTTTATCGCCGGGCTGGAGCCATCACGCTGAGCAACGAATGCCTCAAATGCCATGTTCCGCGGCGCTCATCCAACGACGATCAAACCGCCGGCCTGTTGATCTCCATTCCGCTCCGCCCGTGAGCAAGCCGGAGGGCTTTCCCGCGACCGGCACCGGCTGAAATCGCTCAGTCGTCGAGCCGCTTGAGCAGCTTGAATGAGAAAATCCCGGAGCTGTGTCCATCGCTGAAGGCGACGTTGTAGGCATAGTTGCCGACCGGTCGCATCGACTCGATCCGCAGCGGGCGAGCTTCAGCGGCGCTGATCACCGGCAACACCAGCGGCCGCTTGGGAGCATCGGTGTTCTCACGCTTCTTCTCGCGGCACGTCGCGCACGGGCACGCCCGCCGCAGTTCCGCAGGCGTCCAGTGGGTTTCGCTGTCGTCATCCCAGCGAATTCGAATCGATCCATCCGCTTCGCGATGGATCGCTGTCGGTACAGTCATTTCGGTCGGTCAGCTTTCACGGATCCAGCGTTTGGCTTTGGCTTCGAATCGCGGCAGCGTGCCCACGGCGACCGCGGTCACTTCGATTCGCAGCCCTAACTGTTGCCGAAACACGTCGGAAAGTCGAGCAGGCAGTTCCTGTTGACCGTCTCCCGTCTCCAGTTCAATCCGCAGCTGTGCCATCGATTGTTGAGCGCTTTGGATGACGCGGTATTCAGCGTCGCCCGTCACCCGGCGAACAATCGCATCGATGCTGCTGGGGAAGATATTCACGCCGCGGATCACCACCATACTGTCGGCCCGGCCCGCCACACCGCCGTCGAGCAGGAGAAAACGATTCGCAGGATCGTCGCTATGGCGGCCTCGAACCAAGTCACCGGTGCGGTAGCGAATAGCCGGCGCGCCGAACCGCCCCAGCCCTGTCATCACCAGCTCTGCCAGTTCCCCGTCCTGAGCGGGCCGGCCCTGCGGATGGCTTTCGTCAAATACCAACCGTTCGGCGATGAACTCCGATTCGATCACGTGCACACCGCGGCCATCGCGGCTGCCGACACCCCAGGCACCGAGCTCTGTCGCGCCCGTATGATCGATCACCCGTGCGCCCCAAATCGCTTCAATCCGCTGCCGCACTTCCGGGACCGATCCGCCTGGTTCGCCGGCCACAATGATCCTGGAAACGCTCGAGCGCGACAGATCGATGCCATGTTCTTCTGCCACGCTCCCCAGGTGCAGCGCATAGGTCGGCGTGCAGCACAGCACAGTTGCCTGGCACGACTGGATCACATTCAGCCGCATCAGGCTGTTCATGCCCCCGCCGGGAACCACCGTCGCCCTGCGCCGCACACAAGCGTCGTGCGCGGTCCAAAAGCCGATGAACGGGCCGTAGGAAAACGCCATGAAGGCGACGTCACGCCGCTGCACGTCGGCCGCGTCGAGCACGTATTGCCAGCACCTCAACCACCATCGCCAGTCGTCGGCGGTATCGAGCAGACGCAGCGGCGTTCCGGTGGTGCCGCTGGTTTGATGCAGTCGCACATAACGCGAGGCTTGCAAGCCACAGATCGTCGCTGCCCCTTCGCTGATCAGCTCAGACTTTTCGAGCAGTGGCAGCCGGGCCAGCTCATCCAGCGATTTCAGCGGCAGTTGCACGCCGCGGTATTTCTCGCGGTAAAACGGCTGATGGGCGACCGCATCAGCCAACA
>CALELC010000314.1 GCA_937904535.1 uncultured Planctomycetaceae bacterium | reverse complement strand
ACTTCCGCTAGTCCGCCCGCTTCCGTTGTCAGGTCGCTTTCCAGCGCCGAAATCGTGAGGCCATACTGGCCGGCCACGTCCGCAACGAGCCGGCAGCGTTCCAGTGACGCATGAAACCACGGCGGGTCATACCAGAAAAACGGTAGCGGAACCTCCGCAGCAGACGCGGCCTGCGACCCCGCCGCGCTGGCACGGTTGCTGTACAGCGGCGTTTGCAAACGAACCTGCGCCGGAGAGCGCACGAAATGATCGACCGGGGCGGACACCAGCCGGAAGTCGCCTAGGACGGCTGAGTCGAGTTCTAGCGCCAATTGGGTCGAGTCTCTCCGGTTACCTGTGCTTGCTCCCATCGCCATCTTGCTTCCGGAATCACTCGCCGAAACTCCTTGGCCATCCCGCGGGTCGAGGCATTGATCAACAACACGCCCAACCGCAACTCATCGCGTTTCCGCAGTGGCACTTCGACCATCCCTTCGGCCAGCGACTCCGCACGGCCCCGCAGGAACACCATTCCATCTCCGCGAGGCTCGCCCAGTCGAGGCCCAGCATCACCACCAATTACGATGACGCCATCATCCATTCCCACGCCGACATCAGAGCCGACGTCACCGCGGACAAACAATTCCCCGCCCCGCATCGCCGCTCCGAGTCGGTCGCCGGCGGTGCCGTAGATCGCCAGGGTGCCGGCTCGCATGGCTACGCCCGCTCCATGCCCCACGTCACCGCGAAACCGGATCGAGCCGCCCCCGAGGCATTCGCCGACGCCGTTGCCCCCCGTGCCATCGATCCGCACATCGCAGCGGCTGCAATAGCTCAGGGCGTAGTCGCCCAGCGAACCGATGACATGCAATCGGACCGGCGACTGAATCGCCATCAGGGCGCTGTCCTGGCCGCTGGCTCCCTCGATTCGGATCAGCGGCGGGTTTGCTCCGGTCGAACTGCTCGCTGCATGCGACAACCCGATCGCTGCGATCCGCGATCGCAACTGCTGATCCGAAAGTTCCGCCAACGAGAGGGTGTAGTCGGCAATGCCCGAGGCGGACGACATAAAACAGAGTCAGGTGATGGGACTAGGGCGTCAACGCACGAGCGGGGCCCGGCACGTAGCCAGGATACCGCGACATGGCGATCTGCTGTGCCTGAGCGCTTGTCCGCGCACTGACCACAACCGATAAGGGCCTAGCATACACCCCCGCAGCGGGCATCAGATAGACTTCCCACACGGTTGTCAAACCGGTCGCCGAGGCCAGCAACTCCAGTTGCATCATCTGAATCTGGCGAGCCTTTTCACGCTCGAGTTGGTACTGCTGTGCCTGCACCGACATCAGGAAGTCTTCACGCTCCCGCTCGGTATCGGTCGCCTGCTCGTTCTTCCAGTGTTCCCACCCCGGGCGCAGAGCCGACAGATCCTGGTCCGAGAACAGGAAGAACGGAACGGTCACCTTTTTCCCGTCGGTCAGACTCAGCACCACACCCTCAATCGGGAATGTCCGCGGCTGTCCGCCTTGCTTGCGGACCCACTCATTCAGATCGCGCTCCGTACGCACGGTCGGATCATCGAACTCTGCCACAACCTGCAGCACCACGTACTTGGCCACGGGGTCGAGGTTCGAATATGCCACGCCATTGACGTTGATCAGGCGGCCGGAACGACCGATCACGATCTGGTCTTTGCTGAACCCGATCGCTCGCCCACGGATCTGATGTCCATCGCGACTCGTCCACAGTTGGCCCGGAGGCGGCGTCGCCGGGGCGGTGCGAGGTGGAGGCTGAACGTTTGGCTGCGCCGGTTGCGGTTGCTGTTCCGGAGCCGGCTGCGGCTCGGGTACCAGCTCTGCGTGATGCTCCTTCAGGAACTCTTGATCGGCGGCCGAAAGGTCGGAAATCCGCAGACCGATCAGCTCACCGCTGGGTCGCTGAATCACGACCGTGTGCGGATTAACGGCAAATGCTTCACCCCGAACCACCACACGGCCACCGGCATCCGTCCAGTCGCGGGCGGTAGCTGGCGTAATCCAGCCCGCAACGCCGCAGAGCACCAGCAAGATCAGAGAACGGCCCATGGTGACCCCTCAGGTAGCGATCGTGAAGAAATGCAGTGGTTAACAAAATCTCGGACAAGCGGATGCCCCGGGCGGCTCCGGCAGCGTGCGAGCTCGCCGTTCCTGGCCAGTCGAAGACTCCACCAGCGACGGGTACTCCGCACCTTCCATTATGTTCTACTCGCCTCGCGCGGGAATACAATCCGAAACTGCCGCGAGCACGTTTTCGTCTCAAAGTGCGACTGTTTTTCCGAACTTCGGCCTGTCGGTATCACTGACTGCGTCGCCAAACGCGCTCCACAATTCCGTTAGAACTGGCATTGACGCCGGCCCGCCGGCTCAAGAAGATACGCGGGTCCAGTCAGCACCGGTTGGCCCAACAGCAGACCGTGCAATTTTCGGACCCCTCGGGGCGTGGCTCAGCCTGGTAGAGCGCTGCGTTCGGGACGCAGAGGTCGCAGGTTCAAATCCTGTCGCCCCGACTACTGAAAACCTCGGCAGACCCCGCGTTTGCCGAGGTTTTTTCGTGCTTTCACGCACCAGGTCAGCTTTGCCCAAGCTGTCAGTAACTGACTCAAATTGACCCGAATAGTCGGCTTCTAGGGCAACAGTTGCGGCTTCGGGTTCCTGGCCCTTCGGTTTACTGGGCAGGATCTTCAGTGATTCAACTGCTGCCGCCGTGTCCAACAACCGCGCGTCCGTGTAGGTGTTCGTCGTCAGGGCGATGTCACTGTGCCGCATTGCCGCTTGGGCGCCCCGCGGCGAGACTACCACCAATGAGAGGTGCGTGCCGAAGGAATGCCGCAGGGCGTGAATATGCACGACGCAGCCGTCAGCATCGACTTTGGGGATCTTGGCCAGAGCCAGATCTCCGCCTGCATCCGCCAACAGTTCGCGTCGCCAGAGGAGATTAGCAGCGGCTCTCAAACGGCCCCGAGCAAACGAATCGGCAATCTCTGCCGCGGCTACCCAAAAATGCGCCACGGCACGCTGGGGGCATCACGGATCGGCCTGCCCAGCATTCGGGTTGAGTGCCCGCTGTTCGCTGCTTGGATGAGTCAGCTCAAAGCCATCGCTTTCAGCAACCGGAAGCTTCTCGACTCGCTCACAGACTGCCATCTACGGCGAAACGTACAAGGTGACAGCATTTCATGTCTGGCTGCCAAGTTCACTGCCTGGTTTTTTGCCTGGTCCCTGTGGACAAAAATGGGCTTTTCTCCCCACAATTTGGCCACCGACAGACCGCTACAAACACCAGTCAGTAAACAATTTAACAGCTGAGCAATCCACAAGAGGGGCATGACGTATTCCACAATGGATCGATACCA
>CALELC010000313.1 GCA_937904535.1 uncultured Planctomycetaceae bacterium | reverse complement strand
AACGTAGGTTTCCAGAGCCGCTGGATCGAGCCGAATCGCTGCTGCATCGAGCGGTAAGCCGGCGAGTTCTGCCAGCCATGGCGACTGAGAAAGCAGTGCTGCTCCGTTAGCACCGAGCGCCAAGAACAACCGGCCACCCCCACTCACCCAATCAGTGATCGCTCCAATTTGTCGCTCGCTCAACTGTCTCAAAATCTCGGCGCCCGCCGCATTGATGATCAGCAGATCCACGCCGTCCCAGCCGGCTGCATCATCGGGCAGCATCGACGCGGTCTCCACCGGCACCGTCACCAGACTCGATTCACGGCCCAGCAGCGCGCTGCGTCCGATCGATTCCATGCCGAGCGAGTCGCCGATTACGACGATCCAAGGTGTCGCAGGAGCGAGAGCGTTGCCGGTCAGCCGCCCCTGCCAGAGCAGTTCGCCCTCCTGGCCGTAAAACTGCAGCGGAACCGCGGCTGCCCCGGCAACGATGTAGCTCCACGCTTGCGAATCCGACGCAGCGGTTGTCTGAGGTTGCCGGTAGCGGACGCGGACGCCATCGCTGTCGAGCGTCTCCACACCCTGCACCGGACCTAAGTCGCCCAGCGTCCGCGGCAATCGCACTCCGGTCCAGTATCCGGGTCGGTAGATCCCACCGATCCCGATTTGGGCCGTGGCGTCGGGTGTTGAAGGCGATCCGTCATCGGCTCGAACCGTGCCCGGCAGCAGCACGACGGCGACGCAGGCAGCCACGAGCAGCGTGAGCGCGGCAACGGGTGGAAAACATCGCTGCATTACGATCACGGTTTTTCTTCGTTGGGACAAACACAGACCAAGCGTGAGCACCCTGGGCAACCGCTGCCATACTTCGCCGCCAACGCCGCAGCCAAATCGATGTCCGCCACATTGGCGATCGTCACCAGCCACGCAATCACGTCGGCGAACTCCTCAGCCAAATTCTGCCGATCATTGCCACGCAGCGCCGAGGCGAGTTCTCCGATCTCTTCCATCAGCCACATGAACGTCCCATCAACGCCTCGAGCAACGTCTTTTTCGAAGTACATTTGCCGGATGTGACGCTGCAAATCGGCGATCGATAAGTCGGCGGGAACTTCGGACGGCATGCGAACTTCAGGGGGCTGGGGAAAGGGACAAGCGAGCAACTTCTACGTGGGCCTGAGCTGCGGCGGTTCGCCGGAAATCACAGCTCGCAGACGGCTCGGTAGTGACGGCCGATTGTAACCGGCGCCCCGACATCGAGGCATAGGGTATGGGCGCGAACAGAGCAGGAAACGTGCGTGTGAAAGACCGCTGCGGCGTCGCCAGCAGCCCTGAAATGGTTGGTTCCCGGGGCAGCGAGGCTCCACTAGGAGAGCGAGCGAGAAATTGCTACAACCACGCCGTGGCGAGTCAATCCTATCACCGTTATCCGTTTTACTCCCCACGCTTCTGGCATGGGATGGGGCCGGTCGCGTGGTGGAATTTGCTCCGTTTGGGTCGTTTTGCGATTCATCCCTCGCGTTGGCCGATGGTCTTGGCCGTCACCTTTGCCACCCCCTTCAACGCAGTGATGGGGCTGATGCAAAACTGGATTTGGGGGCGGCGTTTGCGGACTTGCCAGCTGCATGGCCCACCGATCTTCATCATCGGCCACTGGCGCAGCGGCACCACGATGCTGCATGAGTTGCTGGTCCTCGACGAACGGCTGAGCAGCCCGTCGACTTACCAGTGTTTTGCGCCGCACCACTTCTTGCTGACCGAATGGTTCTTCCGCGGGTTTTGCAGTTGGTTGTTGCCAGGACAACGACCGATGGACAACATGGCCGCTGGTTGGGATCGTCCGCAAGAAGACGAGTTCGCGTTGGTGAACCTCGGACAGCCTTCGCCCTATCGACGCATTGCCTTTCCCAACAACCCGCCGCCAGACACTGAGTATTTCGATACAGAGTCGCTGCCGGACGACCAGCGCCGGCAGTGGGCAACGACCTTGGCAACGTTCTTGCGTGCTGTCAGTTATCGCACCGAGCGACCTTTGGTGGTCAAAAGTCCGACCCATACCGGCCGTGTGGCCACCTTGGCTGAGGCATTTCCGGGAGCCAAGTTCATTCACATCACCCGAGATCCGCGGGCCTTGTTCCCCTCCACCATCCGGCTGTGGAGAAGCCTCGACGAAGTTCAAGCGTTGCAAAAGCCAACGGGTGAAGGTCTGGACGGATACGTGGCAGATTGCCTGGAGTCGATGTACGCGGCATTTCACCGGCAGCGTGAGCACATCGATCCAGCGAACCTGATCGACGTCCGCTATGAAGACCTGATTGCAGATCCGGTTGGCCAAGTGGAATCGATCTACCGCCGCCTGCGCTTGGGCGACTTCGAATACGTGCGCGACGCACTGAGCAAATGGGCCGAAACGGCTCACCGCGAGTACAAGACGAACCAACACCAGTTGCCAGCGGAAGACGAAGCGCTTATTCGTGAGCGTTGGTCCGAGTACTTTGCCCGTTATTACCCGGAACAATAACCGGACTATCAATCAGTCACCCAGCCAAGTGCGGCCTCTGCGGTGATGCCGAGCGGATCTGCAAACGCGTCGGCGCGTTTCTCTTGGGTGCCGCAGTCAAAACGGTTTTTGAAACGGAACTGGCTGAGTAGTTATGGATCGTCTGATGCGTCGTCGTGGTCCGGAAACGGTCGCGGTCGGTGTGCTGGTGGTGGTCAACATCTTGTGGGGATTGTCATTCCCGCTGACCAAAACGCTCAGCCTGCAAATCGATCAACACTTTGGGATCGGACCTGAAGGTGCCTCCTCGCTGCTCCGCGTGTCTGGCGCCTTGTGGTTGATCTTGCTGCGATTCAGCGTGGCTCTGCTGGTATTTTCGCTCTGCTTTCATCGCGTCATCCGCCGCGCCAGTGCAGCGGAGTGGAAAGCAGGGCTGCAGATCGGCACGCTGTTCTTCATCGGGCTGGTGCTACAAGTCACGGCGCTCGCGACCATCCCGGCGTCGCGAAGCGGGTTTCTGACGAGTTTGGTGGCCGTGTTTACCCCGCTGATGACAGCGATTCTGCTGCGGATGCGTTTGCGGCTGCCGATCGTGCTCGGCGTCAGCGTCGCCCTGGTAGGCGTTTCCGTGCTGACAGGGCTGGTGGAGTGGGGCGACTCCGGAGTTCGTATCGCAGAAGACGCCTGGCAAGCCTGGACCTGGGGTGACACGCTGACGACCCTGGGAGCGGTGTTCTTCGCCGGCCAGATCATGCTCGTCGATCACTACGGCAAACGCCTCAACGGGGCGGCACTGACTCCGGGGATGTTTGCAAGTACTGCTCTCCTCGCTGCGATCAGCTTCGCCTTTGTGCATCCGCTGGCGCCCGAGGCAGCTACCTCGGCGGGCTGGCTGGCACTGGCCAGTCAACCGCGGTTTTGGGGCTTGATTCTGATGCTGAGCATCTTTTCATCGGTGCTCGCATTCAGCTTGATGAATAGTTTCCAGCACTACATTTCAGCATCTCAGGCAGGCATCGTCTACACACTCGAGCCGGTCTGCGCCTCAACCGCAGCGATGCTGCTTCCGGGCTGGCTTTCGCTGGCTGCTGGCGTGAACTATGAACCAGAGCAACTCAGCTTGTCGATGCTGGCGGGCGGCGCCTTGATCGTCGCCGCGAATCTCATCAGCCTCTGGCCGGCTGCACCGA
>CALELC010000312.1 GCA_937904535.1 uncultured Planctomycetaceae bacterium | reverse complement strand
CTGTGCCGCGTCCTTACTCAAGCAGAAAAGTTCTGGCAGCTTGGTATCGGTGTACACGCGGTTGCTGGGGATATCCCAAATCCAGGTTGCGATGGCCCCAGCCTCCAGCGCCGCGTCGAGCCGCGTGCGGGCATTCTGAAGTTCCGTCTCGGTCAGCTTCCGGTCGGTGATATCAGCGATGGTGCCGATCAGTCGTGCGACTTGTCCCTGAGCATCTTCAAAGGCTTGTCCCTTCACCCAGATCCACCGCTGCTGGCCATCAGCGCGACGAATCCGGCACTCCACCTCCCAGGCCTCGCGCCCGGTGAGCGCTTCCCTGAAACTCGCGTCGACGAGGTCGCGATCCTCGGCGACAACGTGCTCCAAAAACCTCTCATAGGTCCATTCAGGCAGCAACGTCGGATAACCATAGATCTGGTCATGCCGCAGATTGCGTTCGACCCGATGGGTAACAGCATTCAATTCCCACTGCCCCAAATCCGCCGCCTGTAAAGCCAGATGCAGCGTCTCACGGCTGTTCCGCAGTGCCGCCTCACTCTGCTTTTTCTCGATAGCGATGCTCGCCAGATGAGCCGCAATCTGATGGAGCTTGGGGTTCGATGCTTGCGCATCCTGGACCTGACGCCGGTAGGTAGCGAATGCAGCCAACACCGTTCCATCGGGCGAAAGCACCGGCGTGGAACGACACGAACGCAGGCCCAAAGACAACATCAGGGAGCGCCATGGATCCGACCAGCGGTCGTCGGCCTCGATGTCGGACACAACGACGACTTGGCCCTGGTGCATCGCCATACAGCCAGGCGACGCATAGGGCGGATTGATGTCCACCGCGGCAATCGCCTGCTGATATGCCGGAGGCAGGCTCGGAGCCGCGCCAAATGCGATGCGGTGATCGCGTTCATCAGCTAACAAAATGGAGCACACCAAATCGCTATCTTGCTCTTCCACCAAGCGACTGATCGCCACCAACACGTCCTTCAGCTCTGCGCCGGTAGTGATCATTTCCAGCACATGCCGCTGTCCAATAACAAATGACTCCGCCAGCAAGCGTTCACGGATGTCGGCGGCAACGCTGACAAACGCTTTGACCTCACCTTGATCGTCGACGACCCGCTGAATCGTGACATCGACGGGGATGTCGTTGCGGCCCTGGCGATGCATCATAAACTCACCAGACCAAGGCACACCGGCAGCCACCTGCTGCATGATGTGTTCGGCCTCCGCGGTCTGCGACGCTGGCACCGCTACATCAAAGACATGCCGGCCGATCGCATCGGCTGCCGACCAACCGTGCAGTTCCTCTGCCATGCGGTTCCAATAAAAGATCGTGCCGTCTGGCGAAGTTGCGATCACGGCTTGGCCGACCGCATCCAACAGCGCCGCCTGCAACTGCTCCTGTTCGACCTGTCGTCTCAGCACGGTCTGATCGCGCATGATTTTTGCGAATCCGCGCAGCCGCTCCGCTTCATCCCACAACGGCGTCATCACGCCGCAGGACCAAAACCGCGAGCCGTCTTTTCGCAGATGCCAGCGATCGTCTTCACCTCGGCCGGTAGCGCGAGCCTGTTCCATCTCCAACTGCGGCAACCGAGCAGCGCGATCCTCTGGGGTAAACAGGATTTCTGAAGATTCGCCGATCACTTCCTCAGGCAGATAGCCGAAGAGCTGCTGGGCACCTGCTGGCCAATTCTGGATCCGCCCTTCGCAGTCCATCGTGAATACGGCGTAGTCTCTGACGTTCTCAGCCAAGAGGCGGAAAAGTTCGGCGTCGCTATCAGCCAGTTCACTACGCTGTAGATAAACCATTCACGGTGCCTGTGCATAAATCCGCAGTCGCCGCTTCAATCGATAAGTAGGCGTATCCCAATCGACGCCCGTGCAGATTGCCACCGGCAGGCAGATTGCTACCGGCAGGTTGCGACGGTTCAACATAATTTGCTGACGCGGAGATAACCAGAGCCTCGCGAGTTTCGCCGACCGATCCTGACGGCGACGCCTGCAAGTCGATACGCTGCATGGCGTTGGCAGATGCTCATGGCGTAGCCCCGCAACGATTGATGACGCATCCTGCGTGCCGCAAGCATCTTAGCCGAACAACTTTTTCGCTACTCAGACGATCGCAACATGCCCGCTCGACAAACCCCACCTGAACCGACCCGCTGCCCCTGGGCAAAGACTGAACTCTACGTTGCCTATCACGACCGGGAATGGGGAGTGCCCGTGCACACGGATTCCGTGCTGTTCGAATTCCTGATTCTCGAAGGTGCCCAGGCAGGTCTGAGTTGGGAGACAATCCTGAAGAAACGCGATGCTTATCGATTAGCGTTCGATCAGTTCGACGCCACGACGGTGGCGCGATACGACGAAGTCAAATGTCAAGCACTGTTGAGCAATCCAGGGATCGTGCGCAACCGTCTCAAAATCGCTGCGGCCGTGCAAAATGCGAAGGCATTTTTGGAAGTGCAAAGCCAGTTTGGCAGCTTTGATCAGTACCTCTGGCCGTTTGTAGACGGTGAGCCTCGGCAGAACCGCTGGACATCGATGAGCGAAGTTCCCGCCTCGACACCTCAGTCCGACGCGCTGAGCAAGGACCTCAAGCGGCGTGGATTCAAGTTTGTCGGCAGCACGATCTGCTACGCATTCATGCAAGCCGTGGGGATGGTCAACGATCACCTCGTCGATTGCTTCCGGCATGCGGAGTTACAATCAGAGAACCGCTGAAACGCGGCCATTCGAACTGCATTGCTCTGCCGACCGGCACTTTGCGGGCCAGTGGCAGCTCATCCCGCGATTTGCCCAGCAAGCACGTCAACCGACGCATTCACCACGACATGCTTGCGTGCAGAAACCAAGTTCGCTGCATCGGTTCACAGCTGAGACGTTCGAACGGCAATCGTGCGCCTGTGGCGGTGATTCGCAACCTCGGACGTTTCCTAGCGATTGCCAATACCTTGACCACAGCGACGCACGCGCAGCAGAGCCTGTGCGCATCCGTGGCATCTGCATTCGTTCGTCACCACGAGGTTTCGATCGTTGGGTTGCTCCGTTCTTTAGCCTGGGTTTTCCGCGAGAAATCGTTCGATTTCACTCGTCTCGTCGGGCGATAGACGCCATTGGGCAGCGCCCATGAGCTGGCTGATTTGGCCAACTTTTCGGGCGCCGACGATGGCTCCGGTCACGGCCGGTTGGCGCAGGGTCCAGGCGATGGCGACCTCTCCGGGTGACTTGCCGTGCGGCTCACCGATCCTGCGCAGCACTTCCACCAGCCGCAGATTGCGTGAAAACAGCGGCTCTTGAAACTGCTGATTCTTCTCGCGCCGCCAATCGTCGGCCGGCAGCGCGGCATGCCGCTCTTTCGTCCACGCTCCGGTGAGTAGGCCCGATTGCATCGGCGAGTAGACAATCACACCGATATTGTGTTGCTGGCAATAAGGCAGCGTTTCGGCTTCGATGTCGCGCCGCAACATTGAATACGGCGGTTGCAAGGACGTGATCGGGCCGTCCGCGGCGACTTGTTCCATTTGGGCTGCGCTGAAGTTCGATACGCCGCACCAACGGATCTTGCCTTCGGCTTTCAGCTGTTGGAGCGTTTGCCAGCCCTCTTCGATGTCTTCCGCAGGTTCGGGCCAATGAATCTGATATAGGTCAATCACATCGACTTTCAGGCGTCGCAAACTCGCTTCGCATTCTTTGCGAATGCTCTCCGCCTTTAAGCACTTGCCGATCTGGCGGTTCTCATCCCAGACCCGCGCACACTTGGTGAACACGTACGGACGCCGCTCGGCGGGCAGGCCAGCGAGCGCTTGGGCCACCACTTCTTCAGAGTGTCCCAGTCCATAAACCGCGGCCGTATCGATCCAGTTGATCCCGCAATCGAGCGCCTCGTGAATGGCGGCGATCGAATCGGCGTCATCCTGCGGCCCCCAACCAAATGCCCAGTCTCCACCGCCGATTGCCCAAGCGCCGAATCCGATCGGAGTGATGGCTAAGTCTGAGTTGCCAAGATTACGGGTTTGCATCCAGTTGCTCCCAAAGACGCGCTACCAGGACTGGGCGACGCTATCACACTGCAGCATCGCTGACGGGATCATGTTAACCGAACGAGCTTGTTGACGGGTACGAAGAGGAACTCGATGAATCGCACAACATGGCTGTCCGGCAGGTCACACGCCTCCAGCCATCAGGACTCTGGACGGAGCCTTTGGGCGTGAGCAAGGCATGGCTTGAGCCACTGAGGAGCGGTAAATTGAGACCCGGGACCGCCCCCTTGCGGCATCGCTTTTATCCACTGACGACGCGAGTTTCTGGCGCATGGAGGTGATTCCTCTGCAATCGGGAAGCAATGGCAACTGCATCTACGTCGAGTCCCGCGGCGTGCGACTGCTCTTAGATGCAGGCATTAGCGGCCAACAGGCGCAGCTGCGGCTGGCCTCGCATGGCCGCGATATCAGAGCGGTGCAGGGGCTGATCATCTCTCACGAGCACCGCGATCACGTCTGCGGCATGGGAGTGTTCCACCGCAAGTTCGGATTGCCGGTCTATGTCAGCGAACCGACTTTACGCGCAGCCAATCCAGGGAACCGGCTGGGCGCGCTCAGCAACGTACGCCATTTTCGCGCAGGCGAGGTCCTCCGCTTTGAGCACGTCACGGTGGAGACCGTTCCGACGGCTCACGACGCGGTCGATGGAGTTGGTTTTGTCATCGATGACGGCACACACCGGGTAGGCATTCTCACCGACCTCGGGCACGTGTTCGCGGGTCTGCAGGAGATCATTCAATCGCTCGACGCGCTGATGATCGAGAGCAACTACGATCCCGCCATGCTCGACGCCGGAGCCTATCCGCAAATGCTCAAACGCCGGATCAGCGGTCCTGGCGGTCACCTCTCCAACGACGACTCGGCCGAGTTGCTTCGTTCCACAGGCTGCCGACGGCTGCAGTGGATTTGCCTCGCCCATCTCTCCGCGGAAAACAACCATCCCGAGTTGGCTGCCGAGACGCACCGCCGCATCATCGGTACCCAGTTGCCGCTTACCGTCGCCAGCCGTACCGGGGTGAGCGACGTGCTGAGGGTCTAGCCCATTTCCCTAGTCCGCGACTGGCATGCGATGGATTGGTGCAGCAGCTCACCGACCGAAATCCACCGCTCGATCGCCCCAGCCGACGCTGCCGGGGGCACAGTGGTGAACGCGGCACAGCCCGCCGCCGCTCACAACGGAACCGTCGCGTTTCGTCCGGAAAAGCCCTTTCGATGTTCAGCTGCATCGGCATCGCCCGCCGTAGCTAGACGCCATTCAGGGCCTGTGGATCGACCTTGCCGGCGAGCTCTTCGATCGTCCCCTTGTCGTGCGGGTGTCGTTCTCGCAGGCCACACGGCTGCAGCTTGGCTCGGATCGGCTCCATGCGGTGCCTGAGCCCGATCAGCACGATCGCGATCCTCGCTCACCGCCTGCTCGCTGACCTCCCGTTGCTTGGGCTCACTGCCCCGCTGGACTCCTGGCCGCTTCGCAAACCAGACGTTCGCCCCATCAGCTTGGCCTGAGCCCCTGGTCACCGGGCGCGAGGGCGTACCGACCGTCGTGCCACGCAGGCGCTCGCCTCCGGGTCGCTGCTGCCAAAGCCACTCTGCCCGTGAACCGTTGTCCCCATAGCTCCAGCCCCCCCCCCCCCCTCCAAGCCATCAGCCCCCACCCCAAACTTGCCTCTGGCAAAAAAAACGGAGATAATCTGGTCAGCAACGGGGCGGTAATGCCGCGCATCCGCGAACAAGTGGCCACATAAGCCTTACCCCCGGATGCCAATCTGGGTTAATGACAAGTTCGTCGACTAAGCTACTGCTCAAGAGGGCAAGACGTCAGCTGAGGTGAGAATCCCGTTGAGCCACGACACTATGATTCTGCAGTCAAAATCTAGCGTAGATGATAGAGGTACGACTTTTTCCGAACGGCCAAACCCGTATCGATCTCCACGGAAGGTCTATGCACGACCGACCGCGGGTTTCGCTTCGTCGTCAGTCTTGACTCGATTATGGCTGTTGAGAAACCTATTTGTCGGATTTTTTTGCATTGCAGCGCTGGACACAATCCGGGCGCAGCAACGGCATGATTTCGGGCTCGGAGCTGCCTTAAGACACTTTTCGACAATCCTGCTGGGGCCTATGACCGTCGAACAATGGGATTTTCGGATCATCGGGCTGATGACGATTATTGGTTTTTTGTTCCATCCTGTGTTTCCTCGGCGGTGGTCCGCATCGATTACGATATTCGCGTTTCTGTGGTGGGTAATTTTGGGCTTTTCCGTTGCTTACATTGGTGTGTAGTTTGAGTAGCTCCGCTGAGAGGAGACTCGGGACGCACAACGCGTTCGACACTATCGGCGGTCAGCGTATCAACGCTCGACGAATCGGGTAAGGACGGCCCTTACGGGCCGCCCTCCCCACACCACCTGACATGCG
>CALELC010000311.1 GCA_937904535.1 uncultured Planctomycetaceae bacterium | reverse complement strand
CGCATCTCGTTGCCGCCTATGCCGCGGCGAAGATGGGACAACTCCAGCCCGGCAAAGGTAAAGTCCAAGAACCCTCAAAAGTGCTCCGAAGCTGGGCAGCTCGCGCGGCTGCCGCCGTTGATGGTGAACTCGATCGCATCGCTCGTCTGGATCCGCCCAAAGCGGTGCGTGATCAGCCCGCCATGCCGACCGAACAAACACGCCGCCCGCCCGGAATGGGCAGCCTGGATGGAGGGATGGGAATGGGCATGGGCATGGGGTACGACGGCTATGGACCGAGCGGCCCCGGCTATGACAGTTCCTCGACCATGCTGGATTCGAGCATGGACTACAGCAGCATGGACATGATGGGATATGGTCCCGGCATGGGTCCTGGCATGTACGAAGGCGGCATGATGATGCCCCGCGCCAAACCGCAGCCAGTGGAAGTGATCGCGGCACGACGGCGGATCAATCATGTGCTGCAACAGTTGCAGGTGGGTGTGACCGGCCAAGCCACGCCTGGAAAACCTCGTCAGCCCGCTGGGTTGCTCGTTGCAGCGACCCCGCAGGATCAGGCAGCATTTGATGACTGGATCACGACGATCTCCGATGTGGTCGCAGCGATTAACGTCGACACCCTCGATGATCGCAAGAAGTTCGTTGAAGCGCTGCAAGAGCAGTCGCTGGTGCTCAAGAAACTGGCAGGGATTGATACCGCCGAAGCTGGTGCACTAGCTCCTCTGGATTTCAATGCCATGCCGGCCATGAATGAGTTCGGTGAGGCGCCTTTGGATCCGGCCGCGGGTAATGTAGCCCCTGCTGCCGGAAATCCGCCCGCGGCTCGAGGCGGTAATCCCGCTCCGGCTGGTGCCGCTCAGCCCGCTGGTCCGGGAGTTCCCGGAGCTCCCGCCCCCGGCGCTACTGGCGTTCCTGCCCCCAATGGAGCTCCGGCAGCCCAACCGCCTGCCCCGGTAGAGCCAGCCGGCGAACTCGATTTCAGCAACCAGCCCGACACGGCGCTCAATCCCTAGTTTGGGTAGTCAGTCGGCTCGGTATCCGATCCCGGCGATTCACCACCGGCGACTCGATACCGCGCTGGACTGGAACCACAGAAGCTTTGCCAGCGAAGCTTAAATGGACGGAGCAGCTTGCCCTGTCCGCTCACTACGCCGCACGGCGCTCGCCGCCAGTTGCCTCTTCTTCTTCGGCCTCTCCGATCACCGGCGCCAGCACTGAATCTTGGTTGCGGCGTGGCTGCTCCTCAACCGATTCCATTTTGTCGAACAGCGACCCGAACAACGACGGGTGGATACAGACATAGCTCCACAGCAGACCGGCGACGGCGCCGCCAACAACATCGCTGAAGAAATGGGAACCCGACTGCATCCGCTGCATCACCGTTAGCCCGCAAAACAGCACGAATAACCAACGGCCGCGAGGGACCGCTAAGCACAGACCAATGGTTAGTGCAATCGCCGTCGCCATATTGCCACTGGGAAACGAACGGGCGCTGGCATCGAACATCGCCACGTGGTCCAGCGTCCAGTCAAATCGCCACCACCAGGCGGTTTCCACCGTCGCCAGATCAAGGTTGATCTGACTGGGACGCAGCCGCAACACGAACATCTTCAAAACGGTGGCAACAGCGCTCGCCCCGACCACCATCGTCACCAGGCGCGGCAGCAACGAACGGCGTTCCGGCGCGAGCAAAAACAGGCTCAAGAAGATAAAGAACACTCCGCTGCCGTGTGAGTAGAAGCGGATCAGGTCCAGAGTGCGAACAAAATCGCCCGGCAGGGGATCTTCGTGAAACCACCTCGCCAGTGGAATGTCGGCTAGCGTTGCCAACGGAACCGAAAACGCAGCGAACACCACCGCCCACAGTAGTAGGCCCGGGCGTTTCTGCACGTCTAGTGACAGCGCTCGATTGACCAGAGGCATCGGCAACGCAACCGCTGTCGATTTTTCTTGATCACGGGGTAGGGCACTCATGCGGATCTTCCATCCTCAGTCAGGGTTGGTCCGCAGATGATCTACCAGAGCCGTCCGCGTCGACGACAGCCCAGAATCCGTTAACGCTGCTGCCCTTGCAATGTCAGCAAAAGCTGTCGCGACGTGGCGGCGTCGCGATGCTCGCAAAGATAAATCCCTTGCCAGGTACCGAGGGCCAGCCTGCCGCCCGAGACAGGAATCGAAACACTGCTGCCCAGCATCGAAGCCTTCACATGAGCCGGCATATCGTCCGGCCCCTCGAGCGTGTGGACGTAGTCCAGCGATTCAGGCACGACATGGTTCATGACCATTTCGAAATCGGTCCGTACATCGGCATCGGCGTTCTCGTTGATGGTCAGCGACGCGCTGGTGTGCTGAATAAACACATGCAGCAATCCGATGTCCACGGAGGCGAGTTCAGGCAACTGCCGCACGACATGCTGGGTGATCAGGTGAAATCCGCGTGCCACCGGCGGAAGCTTCAGCGAGCGCTGCAGCCACATAAGATGCCTTCTCGTCAGGAAAGGATGAATCGTTACAACCCGCGGGCATTTGCCCCCCGGAGCCTGATGTCTCCGCGCCGGCTGCACCGCTGATAACAGCTCGTCCGGTTGCAGCGAGCCCGTGCAATTGGTTGGCCGCTGTCCGCCGGTGCGGCCGAAGTAACCGACAGCGAGCCGCAACGAGGCACGGCGTGGGCGCACACCTACCGACACCGGCCGGCGACGGCTCCGCTAGTACCCATCCCATCCACTAGCTCTGACCCAGCGAAAGGACCGCGATCGTGTGGCGAGCATTTTTCCTGGCCGTCGGGGCCATGCTATTCATCGTCGGCGTCGAGACCCTGCTGATCGACAGCGCCACGATTTATGCCACCGGCGATGCGTCAGCTGCCGATATGATGGATCCCAGCAGCTCGCCATCCGGCAAGACCAAGGTGGTCAAGCCGGATGAATGGCTGCCGTGGACCTCGATGAGTGTCGGCACAATCGTGGTGCTCTATGCCTTCACCCTGCCGCAGCGTTGGAACCGCGGCGGCGGCGGCTGATTACAGGAACTTGCCGAGGCGGGCGACCAAGTCGGCGGTCCGGCAGCTGTAGCCCCACTCGTTGTCGTACCAGCTGACGACCTTGGCGAACTTGCCCTTGCCGCCCAAGACCTGCGTGAAGTCGGCAGCGAAGATGCTGCTGTGCGGGTCGGTGATCACGTCGCTGCTGACGATCGGATCCGTGGTGTAGTGCAGGAAGCCCTTCAGCGGACCACTTTCCGAAGCGGCCTTGACCGCAGCGTTGATGGTCTCGGCGTCAACTTCCTTGCTCAGGTTGACCGTCAAATCGACGACGCTGCCGGTCGGCACCGGAACCCGCATCGCGATCCCGGTGAGCTTGCCCTTGAGCTCAGGAATCACCAATGCGACAGCTTTGGCAGCCCCCGTGGTGGTCGGGATGATGTTCGTTGCCGCGGCACGGCTGCGATACAGGTCTTCGTGCGGCTGGTCCTGGACCTTCTGGTCGTTGGTGTAAGCGTGCACGGTGGTCATCAAGCCCGACTCGATGCCGAATGACTCGTGCAGCACTTTAGCGACCGGAGCCAGACAGTTGGTCGTGCAGCTCGCGTTGGAGACACACTTCAGGTCGGCGGTCAGCTTGTCGTCGTTGACACCCATCACGCAGGTCAGGTCCGCGCCGTCCTTGGCCGGTGCGCTGAGCACCACCTTGCGGCAGCCGGCTTCCAGGTGGCTATCGTAACCCGGCTTGTCGCCATTGGATCGGGCGGTGAAGAAACCGGTCGACTCGATCACGATGTCGACGTTGTGCTCCTTCCACGGCAACTTGCGCGGGTCGCGTTCGGCGAGCGCCAACACCTGCTTGCCGTCGACAATCAGCGCTTCGTCGTTATAGTCCACGGTGCCGTTGTAACGGCCATGAGTGCTGTCGTACTTCAGCAGCGTGGCCAACGTGCGATTGTCGGTCAGGTCGTTGATCGCGACGACTTCAAACTCGTCGCTGCGTTGCATGAGATTGCGGAAGGTAAGCCGACCGATGCGGCCGAACCCATTGATTGCGACTCGAATTGCCATGGCGAATTGAAACTCCTAATTGCAGAACGAAAAAACGGCAAAACGGCCGGACCATCTGGATGGCCGTTCAATGATCGATGACTGTCGGACGAGCAGATGCTCGATCTCAATTCAGGTTCATTGAAATGAACCGAATTTTTTCCCTGACGGTCACCAGCGAGCTGAATCCCAGTCGGCAACCAGCGCGTTGGCTGACGTCACTTGCGACAAATGATGCGTATCCGGCCAGTTAAAACGATGTCTGGCGCGGGATTATAGGCCCAGCGAGCAAATATGAACCAGCCCCCGCAGGATCCTGACAAACTCTCTGGATCACAGCCCCAATCCTCCCCGCGGTCCACGTTCACAGCCCCAGGGCATCGCCGTCCGGCTTGGCGACTGCCCGCGGGGGTCGCTCCTGGCACCTGGGAGTACACACAGCAAGAATCGATTGCCACCGGCTACCGCGACTTCATCGCCAATACCCCGCTGGTCGAACTCGATAGCCGGCTCGTCCAGGAACACTTTCCAGCAGCGACGGCCGGCCGCGGGTCGCGCGTGGTCGATTTTGGATGTGGCGACGGCCGCACCCTGCGATCACTGTGGGCGGCCGGCTACGACGTGCTGGGCATCGATCTGAGCCAGCCGATGCTCCGCCAGGTGGTGGCCTGCTCCGGTGGCGAAGCGTTCGCGCAGAAGCGGGTTCGCGCCAACTTGGTTCAATTGGAATGCATCGCCGAGGGGATCGCCGATCACGGCGTGTGCTTGTTCAGTACCATCGGGATGATCCGCGGACGCCAACATCGCAGGCAGTTTCTGCAGCATGCCGCACGAATCATTCGCCCCGGCGGCAAGTTCATGCTGCATGTCCATAATCGCAATGCGGCCTGGCGTAGCGGACCGGCGCGTTCGGTCTGGCTCCGCTCAGCTTGGACAGCGCTGACACAGCGAGATCACGAGTGGGGCGACCAGACCTACGGTTATCGCGGGCTGGCCGACATGTTCTTGCACAGTTTTTCACTGGGCGAGCTGAAATCGGATTTAACGTCCTGCGGCTGGAAGATTCAGCAGATCATCCCGCTGTCGATTACCAGCGGCGAGTTGCTCGACCGTCCGTCCTGGCTGCCGGGACTGCGCGCCGGCGGCTTCATCGCCATCGCTTCCAATCGGTGACCGAACGGGCGCCGCTGGCAACGCTGCCGATGGCTGATGAGGCGCGGCCCGAGGCCGATACGCTGCCGCGATCGAAATCTTACCACGGCGTCAGTCGTGCAACGTCGGCCGCGAGGTCGATGTGGTCACCGGGCTTTCGCTGGCTGGACGGCCGCGCAAAAGTTCGATGAACATTTCGACCAAGTGCATTCGCCCTGTGGCTTGTCGCAGTTCGTCGAGCGTTCCTTCGTGACGCAGCGCGCCTTGGTGCAGCAGGCCAAAGCGGTCACAAACGCGTTCGGCTTCATCCAGGCCGTGCGTGCAAATGAGCACCGCCTTCCCTAAAGAACGCAGGTGGGCGACGTAGTCAAATACGGTTTGGCTGCCCAGCACATCCAGTCCCCGGGTCGGCTCATCCAGCAGCATCACCGGCGGGTCGTGGATCAGCCCCCGGACCAGTGTCACGCGTTGCCGTTGGCCCGTGCTGAGCGCTCCGGCCCGGCGGTCCAGCAAACTACGGATTTCCATCAGATCGGCCAGGCTTTCGAGTCGCTCGGCTGCAAACTGGGGGCTGGCGCCGTACAAATCGGCGAAGTACAGCAGCATCTCCCGCACGCTCAGCCACGAGTAGACGCCGTCGTTTGCCGACACGAAGCCGAGCTTCGCTTTGACGCCGATCGGGTCTTCGCTGGTGCGCACCGAGTCCACTTCGGCATAGCCGCTGTCGGGACGCAGCAAACCTAAGATCATCCGCAGCGTGGTGGTCTTGCCGGCGCCGTTTGGCCCCATGAGCCCGTACACTTCACCGGCGGCCACGGTAAACGACAGCCCGTTGACCGCGTGCACCAGCCCTTCATCGAGCCGAAACGTTTTGGTCAGTTCGTGAACGATCAGCATCGGGATAAGGCCAGTTCGCAAAGGGTGACGCGGGG
>CALELC010000310.1 GCA_937904535.1 uncultured Planctomycetaceae bacterium | reverse complement strand
GTTAAGCGGTGGTGCTTGAACTGCAAAGCTCCTTGGTTCTCGAGCCAGTGAACGCCGTGGGCTGGGACTGCTAGGAGGCTGTCCCAGGTATCGCCGTTGGTCAGCAACAGATCAACCCGGCCGTCTTGATTCAAATCGCTCAGTTGCAGGCCGCTGGAGCCAAAGGTTAGATCGGGGCCAGCCCACAAACCGAGTCGCGTGAACGCAACTTTGTCGCCTTGCATTGCCGACGAGTTTCCATCCATGCGGTTGAGAAACAAATCGATTGCTTCGTACTCTTGGCTGACGAGCGCTACGAAATCGTCCCGCCCGTCAGCATCAAAGTCGTGGATCGGCAAATGGACGGTGCCGGGACGATCGTCAAGCTTCTGACGCTCAAAGCGAAGCGGGCCTTTCTCACTGGAAAGGTTGCGAAGCCACCAAATTCCACCACTTTGTTGCCAGCCAAACTCGGCGACCAACAGGTCGACCGCACCATCTCGATCGAAATCAGCGGCTCGCACATCGGCGGTTCGTGTGAAGCCGGTGGCGAGTACGGTCGTTTCAAACGCTGCTGCGCCGGCCGGTCGACGGAGCAAGACGATTCGACCGCGCGGTTCTTCGGCGGGTGTAAAGCTGCCGAGATCCGCGACCAAAAACTCGGTGGAACCATCATCCGAGAATGATACCGGTTGAATCCGGGCTGGGTGTTCCAAGCTGGCCAGGATGATCGGTGCAGCATTCGCGTTGTTGGGATCGAGGGCGACGACTTGTCCGTATTTCATGTCGCAAGCGATCAACATCGATCGGCCACCTAGCTGGAGCGGCGCCCAAATCAAGCTGGAAACTTCGGGGAGGCGGCCGTTATCGGGAATGAAGCGCCGTTCGACACGAAACTTCGTCTGCAGCGGCTGGCTGGCTTCGGCAGGTTGAGGAAACTCGGCCTGTTGTGGGGCACGCGCTAAATAGTACGCCAGCGTTTCCTGGGGGGCCGGTGGGTCAAGGTCAGCGCGTCCCGATCGCGCATAGAACTCATATCCGCGTTTGACTTCATCGGACCAGCGATGCTGCGCGTAGTTAGCAGGGATGGGGACCGCATGACAATCGCCGCAAAAAGCTTCGACTCGAGCAACGGTCTCAGCGGTCAGTGGTACGGCTGAATCTGCACCGCCGCTTTCACGATCGGCAACGCTGCTCAAGCGGTTGCCTGCGGGGTTGGCAACGGCGTCGCCGGTTTGCCAAGCATTGGCCACAGCAACGACCAAGTAAATCAAACCGATGCCGCATCCAAGGGCGAGCAGCTGCAGTGAAGTTCGATTCATGGGCACGCTCAGCGGTCGATCAGAGGAAGCATTGGCAGGGCGTGGAGAGTGACGAACAAGAGGCGGGCGAGCGGGGAAAAATGA
>CALELC010000309.1 GCA_937904535.1 uncultured Planctomycetaceae bacterium | reverse complement strand
GACCTGGGGCGGGGGTTTGCGGAAACTGGAGCGATCGGTTTTGTTACCGGAGGTGCTTGACATGGGTAGACCTGCTCGCTCTGAACAGTTTCATGCCTCCGAGATCGGGATCGTGCACGCCGTGCAGCGGTGTGTCCGGCGAGCCTTTCTCGCAGGCGCTGATCATGCCTCCGGCAAAGACTACTCCTTTCGCCGCGAGTGGATCCGCAGACGCCTGGAAGCCCTCGCCTCGGTCTTCGGGATCGATGTGCTGACCTATGCGATCATGAGCAACCACCTGCACGTGATCCTCCGCAACCGGCCCGATGTCGTGGCAACTTGGTCAGACCAAGAAGTGGCGATCCGCTGGCTGCGAGTCTTTCCAGGCCGACGTCTCGAAGAACACCTAGCCGAGCCGACCGACAACGATGTTCAGACGCTGGTGAATCAACCCGAGCGGCTGGCGCTGATCCGTCAGCGGCTGGCGGACATCTCGTGGTTCATGCGCGCTCTGTCTGAGCCGATCGCCAGGCTGGCCAACCGCCAAGACGAGTGCACCGGGCGGTTCTGGGAAGGGAGGTTCAAGGCGCTGCGGATCGTGGACGAAGCGGGCCTGCTGGCCTGCGCGATGTACGTGGACCTCAATCCGGTGCGGGCAGCGATGGTCGCTGAGCCTGAACAGGCGATCCACACATCGGCGTACGATCGTTTTCAGGGCCAAAGGGGTCAGCAGATCGAATCAGCGGCATTTGACCTGGTGCCGGTGAGCACGGCGGTGGCGGGCCAGGAACTGCGCCAGACGCCGCTGGAGACGCTCAAGCAGCGGCGGCAGGCGAAGAAACGTAACCCGACGGGCCGCAGGATTGCCCGTGACGCTTGGCTAGCTCCCCTGCAGCTCGATCAGCAGATTCAGTCGCTGCAGCCTCAGGTGCATACTGCAGGGGTGCGTGCCAGCGACAAGGGATTCTTGCAACTGAACTGGGCGGACTACCTGAGTCTGCTGCGCTGGACCGCCAAGCAGGCGGTCCAGGGCGTGGTCGCCCAGGTGCCGCCGAAGCTCGCCTCGGTGCTGACCTCGCTGGGGATCGACGCCTCGATGTGGCGCGAGCTGGTGTGGAATTTTAAACGGTACTTTGGCCGTGGCGCGTGCGCCGGTTCGTCGTTGGCGATGGCCGCGGACGCTCAGCGGCAGGGGCGCAGTTGGCACCGCGGGCAGAAGACCGCGCGAGCATTCTTCGCAGCCACCTGAGTGGTGAAGTCATCCGGCGGAGACGCTGGCTCTGGTGGTAACGTCGTCTGGGGCTAGCAGCATTGCCATTGCATCCGGCGGGGCTGCGTTCAGCAGCAGTCCTACGTGTGACCTACCTGCCAATCCAGTCTCCCGCTGCAGCCTGGCCCCAAGCGATCCCCGATCGCCGCCAGCGGTTACAAAGTGGCCGGCACCAATTGATCATTGATCTCTTTATGAGGGATTCTTCGCCGTAGCTCCTCCATTCATTACGGACGATAGCCACGCCTCGGCCAGCTCAACGGTTTCAGGGTCTTTGGCACCGTCCTCGGCCTTATAAGGCCAGCCCGAAAACCATCCTTCGGGAAACGCTGGGTGAAAGACGCTGGTCCAAAGTACGAACAGTTCAAGCGTTTCTCGCAGCTCGCCCGCATAGCGATACTCAATCAGGTTTGAATACTTGAATCGCAGCAGTTCAATAAGAAAAATACGGTGAAGCACTTCCTTTTCGATGCCCTCGCCAGCCAAACGCCTTGCAGCAAACCTCAGTTCACGGATGGGATCTTGGCTTCCCAGCGAACGTTCAATTTCTCGGGATGCCCATTGGAACGAATTCATTGTTTGATCTCTTCCCGCTTCCTTTTGTCCTCGTTCCTCGTTGCGTGCACATTCCGAATGCAAGAACGCATCATCACCGCAATGGCTACTAGAAGTGAACGGTGTCGACTGATCTCACCGCGGTCGACGCCTCGCTCCTGACGAATCTCTCACAGAGAGGCAAAGACACTGAGAAGGCCAGGCCAATCTCTCCACCGCAATCTCTGTGACTTCGCGCCTCTGTGAGAGATAACCGATTCCCCAGGGTGCCACCGAGCCAGTTATAGCGATGCGACTTCGTGAGTATGCGTAGCACAAGGCAGCAAGTGTCTGTGTGACTGATACGATCGCCTGTTGTCGAGCACTGGATTCAGCAAACGACTCGGGTTTGGGACGCGGCAGATCGCGATGAGTTCCGCTCCTGCGATAATAACTTTCTGGTGTTTCCTTCTCTGTGGTGGCACCAAAGCTGCACGCGCCGCTCAGTTTCGTATGGGGAATCGGATCTCTAACCGAGTGAGCAAGCCATGCAACTTGAAAATCGTGTCGCGTTTATCACCGGTGGCAGTTCGGGGATCGGGGCGGCCAGCGCGGTTCGTCTCGCGCGGGCAGGTGCCAAAGTCGCAATTCTGGGACGCAGCGAGGACGAACTGCTGCAGGTGGTCGAGAAAATTGAAGAGATTGGGGGAAAGGCCATCGCCGTGCTCGGCGATATCTCCGATGTCCAGTCGATTCAGGACGCTTATGCGCGGGTGATCAAGGAGTGGGGGCGGCTCGATATTGTGTTTGCCAATGCCGGCATCAACGGCGTTTGGGCGCCGATCGAAGAGCTGAGTCCCGAGGATTGGCAGAAGACCATCGACATCAATCTCAACGGCACGTTCTACACGATCAAATACGCCGTCCCACATCTGAAACGCAACGGCGGCGCGATTGTCGTCACCTCATCGGTAAACGGAACGCGGATGTTCAGCAACACAGGGGCAACGGCATATGCCTGCACAAAAGGCGGCCAGGTCATCCTGACCAAGATGTTGGCACTCGAACTGGCTAAACACCAGATTCGCATCAACGCGATCTGTCCCGGAGCGATTGAAACTCAGATCGATGACAACACGGAGCGACGGAATCTCGAAAAGGCTCAGGAACCGGTCGAGTTTCCCGAAGGGAAAGTCCCACTGACCGATGGTAAGCCAGGAACGAGTGAGCAAGTAGCAGAGTTGGTATTGTTCCTGGTCTCTGACGCGGCCAGCCACATCACCGGGACCGAAGTCTGGATCGATGGCGGGCAGTCGCTGTTGCAAGGTTAAGCACCCAGGCAGTGTGTTCTGGCGGTGTGTTCGCTGTGTTTGACCGCCGGCTAATCGCTCGCATCTCTTCAGGTTGGGATATTAGCCACGGTGACTCGTGACGAGCGGCTTAGACGGTTCGATAATCCCGCAGATGGCTAACTCTTCAAAGAAGAGAGAAAGACGCCCGTGAAATAGTTCTTCTACCCTGCCTGGAAACGACGCGAGCGGCCGCAATTCTGCGACCACTCTGCTTTGCTTCGCCGTGGGACTGCGGAGTCTAACGGCGCTGCTGCCGACCTTGTTCTTCGGTGAGGTCCGGCAGGGTATGAGGCCGAGCTTCACGGCTGCGGGTTGTACCTGTTTGGTTCGGCGCTCCGCGGCCTACACCGGGCGCTCCGCCGGGGGTGAGGTTACCGGCACGAGGAATCGCAGCTTCGTTCAACCCAGGAGCCGATCCACCGATGGCAGGCTCACCCCCTGGGACAATTGCCCCGCTTTCCAGCCCAATCGCAGCTCCTGGGCGAGTCGGCAAGGTCCGTGTCCGCTCGCCTCGCGGCGGCCAGCCCTCGGGACGTGCTGGACGCATCCGCTCGGCGCGTTCTCGCACATTGTCGGCACTGGCACTGCGGCGAACGTTACCTGCTCGCGCATCGGGTAACAGCCGCACATCACCGCGGGGTCGCTGGCCCGCAGCGGGATCGCGGGTGTCGGTACCCGGCAACGCCGGTGTCAGCTGCGGAACGGCACCTGGCGCCGTCGCTGCACCTGGCGCCGTCGCTGCACCGGGTGCGGTTGCTGGATTAGGTGCAGGAGCTGCTCCGGGAGCGTCTGCAGCACCTGGAGCAGGGGTTGGTGCAGGTGCGGTGGGTGCCGGAGCAGCGTCCGGAGTTGCGGGTTCTGCCGGCTGCGGAGCGACTGCCGCCGGCTGGTCGCGGCGAGGCGTCGCGGCTGGCGGTTCGGCCGGTAAATCCCTCGTCGCACGAGGCACACCCTCTGGCCGCGTCACCCCCGGGCGTACAGGTTCATCAGTGGTTGTCGTTGCACCGGGGCCGAGGTCCAGCGAACCGGCTTGTGTACCGGTGACATCGGGTACCGCCGAGCTGGCATCGAAGCGGCGGTCACGTTGCTCTTCGGGAGTCAGTTCGACGGCCTGACGTCCGGGCGGCAGATCGTTGCTGGCATCGCGGGTCCGCTCGGGAGTTTCCTCCACATTTCGACCTGGGAGCGGTACAGCATTGGTGTCCGTGGCTTCCGTCTGAGTCGCCGGCTGCTCAGGCGTGGGAGCCACTGCGGGCAGCTCCAGACTACCCAGCGGAGCGCCGGAGCTGGCTGCATTCTGCGGATCGGCGGCTGCATCTGCAGTCGTTTCATCCGTTGCTGCGGGATCTTGTGTCGCAGCACGGTTCACGTCCGCGGCTCCAGGAGTCGCTGCTGCGGCATCCGCCGCAAACGATTCGCTCTCGATTCGCTGGCGAGTCTGCACCAGCTCGCGCAGCGGCTGAATCGCCTCACGGATTTGCACCACTTCATCTTCACTCAGTGGTTGGAAGCGGAAATTGGCATCCGGATCTTCGGCGACGTTCTCGATCGCCTCACCGACAGCGGCGAGTCGAAGAATCGTCGGGTCCAGGTCGGTATTTGCGGCGGTCTGCATTAATTGCTGCTGGTCAGCAATCGTGCGGGCTGGCCGAATCCGATCGGACGTTGCAAACACTTGATGTTGATTGGTCACCCAAGCCAATAGATTCGCCGATTGGCCGACACGACGACTGCGATAGTGAGCGTAGAACGGGTCATAGGAGGTTGGTTGCTGATAACGCACCACCCACGGCTGGAAGACCTCAGCATATTGAGGTCCATAGTAGTCACCAAAGTAGTACTGCCGCACGTCGGGGCGGACAAACATATGAACCAACAGGTTTAGACCGGTATCGATCGTGTAACGCGGACGATAGACGAACTGTTCAGACCGATAGACCGGTTGGCGGTAGTACACCGGAGTGAAGACGATCCCACGGTAGGCGATGTCGTAATCCCAATATCCCGCTCGGTAGACGGTTCCTCGCGGCGTCCAAATGTACTGTGCGGGAACCCAGACCCAATTCTCATGCACCGGTGACCAGAAGCCTGGTTGCCAGCGATAAGCACCGTTTTGATAAACCCAGTTGCCCGGAATGTAGAAGTGGTTTTCTGCTGGTGCGGGCGACGATGGTCCCGCTTCAATCGACTCGGGAGGCGGCGGTAGGTATTGGATCCGAGCTTGCTCTGTGCTCGCCCAGAATCCGCTCACCCACTGGTATCCTGGGTCGATGGCAACCCAATAGCCGGGAACCCAGCGATGGTCTGGCGGAACTTCTCGCCACAACCCGCTGACCCATAGAAAATCTTCTCGCTCATCGTCCCAAGCCCAATAACCAGGGATCCACTGCACGTTATCACCGGCAGGACGGTACTCGGGTGGCAACTCGTCGATTGGCGCGGGCGGTTCAGCCGAGACCACCGGTGCAGGGCTGGGGTTGGATGTATAAGGCTCCGCAAAAGCCTCGTGGAGCGGACCGCGTGTCAAATACTCGACCGCATTGGCATCACCTGCCTGATCGCTCGCAACACGATCTGGCGGTTGTGCGAGCACCGCCGCACCCAATGCTAACGCGGTTAGCAGACTCGTGGCGGGCACAAGCTGCCGCCACACCCTTTGAACGAGTGAAGATCTCACGGTAAATCCTCTGTAGTCGGTGGAAGAGACCCGCGACTCAGGCCCGGCAGCCTGCGACTCAAGTCCTTTGCCGCGAATCGCGGCAAGTTCACAGAGGCTAAATGGCAAAGTGTGTGCCAACGTTCAAATCGCTACCGGCGGCGCAGCCGAGTCAGACGCTGCAATCAGCCGCTCATTCGAACCGTCGCTCGGCGACTACCGCGACACGTGAGGCTCGATCTTCAAATCCGAAAACTTGGCATGCGCATTGACGACTCGCAGCCCCAACGTTCCGCTGGCGTAGGTCGATTCCGTCGTGGTGAACACCGGTTTTCCAGCTAATGAGATTGTGATCCGATCGCCAATCGAAGTGACCCCAAAACGCTGTGGGATGGTCGCGTCGATCTTAACTGGCGCCCGTGCGATCTCGGTCCAGCGCTCACCATCCATCGCGCCGAAGATCACGATCCCGGTACGAGGGATCAGTCCGGCGAAATAGCCGCGGTGAGCGTCGTAGCCGATCGATGGACCGCTGGTGCGAAACACTAACCCCGCATCGTTGGCTCCGGCATCGCCAAGAAAATCGATCGTCACCTCGGCCGAAAAGTCACTCGGCAGCGACGCCTGCAGCACCAGCTTCTCACCGCTGCGGTAATCATTGATCGGATGCTGCGGCACCTTGCCCAGATGCACCCCGTCATCGCTGGCCTGGAAGAACTGGTGATGGCCATAGTAGCTCCAGTCGCTCAGCCCCGCGTCCCTGCCCAGCGACGACTGATGCGGCAGCGGCAACGGCTTGACCACCTCACCCGCAGGCCGCGTCAGCACCTCGCCCGCAGCGACCGGTTTTCCTAGCCGCGGCATCCCCCGCGGTCCAAAGTCCATCGGCTGAACGAAGACCGCACGGCGCCAGCCCGGGTTACGGTCACGCTTGGCGTGATAGACGTGCCACCACTGCGATCCATCGGGTGATCGGACAAAACAGGAATGGCCGACGCCGTAGGTTTCCTCCGTGCTTTCAAACCAAGGCCGCCGCCGCTTGTTCCAGGATGCTGGATCCAACGGATCATTGCCCACCAGTTCCAACAAACCAAGCTTATAACTCGGCAGCCACGAAGCGCCGCACGAATAGGTGACGAACGTTCGGTTGCCGTGCTTCAGGACCTGAGGTGCCTCATTCAGACCGCGCCCGCGTTCGCCGGGTTCCGTCCGTTCCCAGGGATAATCCGCGTTATCGCAAATCCTGATACGTGGGCCGGCGAGTTCAACGGGCGACTTCATCGGAGCGATGTATAAGTACTGGCGATCCGTTCCTGGGGCGTCCCAGCCCGACCACAGCGCATAGCGGCGGCCTTGATGCTCGAGCACCGTCATGTCGATCGCCCACACATTTGGCGACCTTCCATCGGCCCCTTCACCGGTCGCCAGCGGACCGTGCAATTGATAAGGCCCGAGCGGATCTTGCCCCTCGCTGCGAAGCACGTAGGCCAAGTGATTTTCGTTTTTGCCATCGCTGGCGGCCAGATAGATGTGCCAGTGACCGTCAAGATAATGCAGCTCCGGTGCCCAGATTTCCTTCGAATACGGCCCCTCGGCAGGTGCCTGCCAGACAATGTGCTTTTCGCCCAGTGACGTCAGCGAGTCGCTGGTATGAATCGCAATCCCGCGATTGCCATCGGAGAAACACCACAGATAACGTTCGGCATTGGGGTCACGGATCACCCAGGGATCGGCACCTTCGGCGATCGGATTGACGAACTGATCCGGTAGTAGCGACTGGCTTTGCGGAGCCGAGTCGCGCTGAGCCACGAAGCGCGGATCACTCGCATCAGGCGGCATAGCAGCGTTCCATGCGAGCAACGCCTGCCGCAACCGAGCAACAACATTGGGATGCTCGTCGGCTAAGTTCTTCGTTTCCGAGATGTCCGCATCGAGATCATATAACTGAATCCCGCTGTCATCTTGGTTGATATAAAACTTCCATTTGCCTGCACGCACCGCGAGGTCAGGATTAGGGCGTGCCGCGGTGCCAGCGCGATCGGGCGGACGACGCCAAAAGATCGGGGCAGAACGGCTTTGCTTCGAACGCCCCAGCACTGTTTCGGACAGATTTTCTCCGTCCAGCTTTACCCCCTCGGGCGGCGCCACCCCGGCGATGGCATATAGCGAAACATTCAAATCGAGCGCGCAGAATACCGATTCGTTGTTCTGCGTTCCCGCCGTATCAGCCGCGAGCAAACCAGGGCCCCAGACGATCAGCGGCGAGCGAACGCCGCCTTCATAGAGCCAGGTCTTGCCGCCGCGCAAGGGGTCGGAATTGCCGGCTCCTTGCTCATGCCCGTTGTCTGAAGCGATCACAATCAGCGTGTTGTTACGAAGCTTTTCATCGCCACGAATTCGATCGAATAAGGCACCGAGTTGCTGATCCATCGACTTTAGCACGGCGTTATACAGTTCGCGCTTGCTACCATCGGATTGGTTACGCAGCACTTCTGGTGGGAAGAACGGCGAATGCACATCGTCCGGCCACAGATTGATGTAAAACGGCTGCGCCGTTGCTCCCGCACGATCGATGAACTCGATCGCTTCGTCGACGAACGCTGCGGTGATGACCGAGCGATCGGCCCAGCGAATCGGACCTTTGCCCAAGTTAGCTGAACCCAAGTCATGCTTTTGTGGTGGGGTGCCATCATAAGCATCCTTCAACGGCAAGACTCGCGGCCCCAGGCCTTCGAAGTTCGTCAAGCTGTCGTCAAAGCCATAGGCGCGAATCAGCGGAGCATCACCCACGTCGCGTTGGCCGCCCATGTGCCACTTGCCAAAGTGCCCCGTGGCGTATCCGTTATGCCTCAGTTCACGCGCGAGCACAGGAGCTTGAGGATCGAGCCACTGGGCCATTCCACGCTGCTCATTGAGTTCGCGGTTGGCCAGGTACGAGCTGATTCGCCAACGATGAGGATACTGCCCGGTGGTCAGTGCCACTCGCGACGGCGAGCAGATCGGTGCATTGACGTAGAACTGATTGAAGCGGATGCCTTCGGCCGCGACGCGATCGATGTTCTCGGTCTGCACCGCAGTCCCACCGAAACATGACAAGTCGCTCCAGCCCATGTCATCGATCAGCACCACGACGATATTGGGTTGCTTGGGATCAGGGATGCGTTTCGGTTGCCCGTAGGTTTTCTGCTGATCTTGTGTTTGCTCCATCCACTGATCGAGCTCGGCACGCAGAGCTGCCAGTCGCTCCGCATGGGCGGGATCATCGGCCAGATTGTTCTGTTCCCAGGGATCGTCGCTGAGGCGATAAAGTTCTTCTGCAGGGCGCTGCAAATAGTGCAGCACCGTTTGCTGCGCAGCGGGATTCGCCACCGCCTGCTTCACCCAACTCCGCCAATAGCCGCTGTCGTTGGGCGTGGTGGTGACATGCGAAGTGTTTTGCAGCTCGGGGTAAAGGTTGCGAATGTATTTCCAGCCGTCGGCGGTGCGCGCCGAGCGAATGGGATAAACATTGTTGTCGCCATCACCGCTGTGGGTCGTCAGCACCACGTCACGATGGGTGTCCCGTTCTTGCCGCAACACCGGCAAAAACGATTTGCCGTCAATCCCCTGAGGTGGCTCGCCACCGGCAATGTCGACAAGCGTGGGAAGCAAGTCGATCCAGGAGACCATCGCATCCGTGCGAACGCCAGCTGGGATGTGCTGCGGCCAACTAACGATCAACGGGGTGCGGATCCCGTCTTCATATAAGGTCCATTTTCCAAAGGGCCACTGGGCCCCATGGTCGCTGGTGTGCACAAAGCAGGTGTTTTCACCAAGCTTTTCACGGGCCAGATCGAATACTTGCCCCAGCTCATCATCCATCTTCTTGATGGCCGCAACGTACTTGGCTCGCCACTGCCGTGTGACGGGAGTATCCACATGATGCGGCGGCACAGCGAGTGTCGCTGGATCGATCCCCTCGGTCTCTTCAGGCCAAGGAACGTGCGGCCAATTCGTACCGACAAACAGACAGAGCGGTTGATCACTCTGCCGCCCACGTAACCATTTCAGCGCCTCGGGGACAGCGATGTCTTCGTGGTAGTTAAAGTGCCGCGCAATATCAAAACCGTATTCGGTGGTTTGGCGGTAATGCCCGACCTTTCCGAATGACACCACCTCATAGCCGAGCGCCTTGAGGTAGGCAGGTAGCTTTTGAATGTCTGCTCCCGGACGCGAGTGATTCGCTTCTGCTCCATTGCGAGCCGGATACATACCGGTCAATAGGGCCGCACGGCTGGGAGCACAACTGGGCGAAGCGACGAACGCTTGATCGAACGTCATCCCTGCCGAGGCCACCCGCGCCATATTGGGCGTGTCGATGTCGGGCGAGCCATACACCGAAGAATCGCGCCAAGTGTGGTCATCGGACAAGAAGACCACCATGTTGGGGCGGACCGGCTCGGCGGCTGAGGCCGCTTGTCGACCGGTGACGCTCACCAGCACAAGGGACATCAGCGGAAGCACTCGCAATAGGCTGGGCATGAAGAAAGACCTCATCAACTGGCTTCCTTGAGATTCAATTCGGGGTGTAATGGCAATGGATGAATGGGGCAGGTAGTGTGGTAGCGGCGCCGGTCATAACTCGTACCATCGCCAGCAGCTCCCGTGCGCGGTGACTACTGCGAGTCTGCCGCAACCGACGACTGGACAATCTGGTTTTCTCGGTGGATTTCAAGCAGTTGTTCAGGCGTGATCTTCTTGACGCGGCGATCATAGGTCAGCAGCCCATTGATCTCACCTTCGACATCGGTCGTTTGCGTGTAGATGCCGGCGGCGATTCCCTGCTTGCGTAATTCCGCTAACCGGCGAATCGATTCTCGATATCGCTCCAGCCACTCCTCTTTGCTCTTAGGCAAATTCCCATAACCCCAGTTGCGCGCGTTGGGATCCCACAGGTGACCTTGCACCGGATAGCCGTGGCCGCCGAACTCACCTACGATTTTGACAAAACCATCAAACCGTCCGTTCGCCCCAAGATCGAAGGGGAACTTGGGGTGCGGGTATTCATGATGGTCGACAATATGCCCGACAGGAAAGAAATTGCCGCCGCTGGCGATGTTAACCTGGCGAGTCGGATCGTACTGGACCGTCCATTTGCCGACCTCTTCAGTACGGTGCTGGCCCCAAGCTTCATTGAACGGCACCCACTGCACAATACAAGGATGATTGTGCAACGTATCGATCATCTTCTTAAGTTCGAACATGAACTGCTGGTGGGCCTCGTCAGGCCATTCGGCATCAACCGGATTAGGTTGTAGCCGTGTCCACGGCGGGCTCGACGGTTTACCTTCGGTTTGTGTCCCCGTGCCGGAGCTGACCTGATCCTGCCAGACCATCACGCCGAGCTTGTCACAGTGATAGTAATAACGCCGCGGCTCGACCTTGATATGTTTGCGAATCGTATTGAAACCAGCATCTTTCAGAAACTGGATATCGGACACCATCGCTGCATCTGACGGTGGAGTGAGCAATCCGTCAGGCCACCAGCCTTGGTCGAGCGTCCCCCAGTGGAAGATCGGCTTGCCGTTGAGAGTGAACCGCAGATGCCCGTCGGCATCGGGCTGGATGGCCGTTTCGCGGAAACCAAAGTACGACTGTACGACATCGTCACCGGCACGGAGCTCTAAGTCATACAGAGTCGGAGAATCGGGCGACCATAACCGCGGATCAGGAACTTGCAGGGTGAGTTCGCCGGAGTCGCTGTTTCCAGAAACGATTTCTTGACCATCGAGCAACACTCGGACGGCGGTCGCAGGAGCCGCTGAGGCATCATTACCCGCGATCTTCAGCTTGACCGCACCATCGTTAGTCGCCACGATTTTGACATCAGTCAAATAAGTCGGTGGCAGTTCCTCCAACCAGACCGTTTGCCAAATCCCTGACACCGGCGTGTACCAGATCGCCCGCGGATTGAGCACTTGCTTGCCGTGCAACTGATATTCGGTATCGGTTGCGTCGGTCACACGCAGCGTCAGTTCGTTCTCACCGGAACGCAGCGCATCGGTAATATCGAACGAAAACGGCAGATTGCCGCCGGTGTTGGAGCCGATCTCCAGGCCATTCACCCAGAGGGTTGACCGGTAATCGACGGCTTCAAAGTTGATTCGGTAGCGGCGATCGTCGCTTTTCTCGA
>CALELC010000308.1 GCA_937904535.1 uncultured Planctomycetaceae bacterium | reverse complement strand
GCGATCGACGACGTAGGTGGACGACCGCTCCGCCGGTCGTTTGAGGGGAAAACTGGCTGAGCACCGATCGACGGAGCGATCGGCGACGCTTGGATCGGTGCCAAAAGGGCTGGGCGACGCTTGAGTGTCTGGCTGCTGCTGGGCAGGGCCGGCTGGGGGTAAATTGTGCCGGTTTTAGCGGCAAGAGTGCTAAACAAAGTTCAACCCGGGCGATCGGGCTGACCGATACTACCGGCACAACCCTTTCTCAAACGGCTAAATCGCAGTGCCGCTCGGGCCAAGAGCGAGCTGCGGGGCGGGCCGGCTGGGAGAAGGCGTTGGACGATCGACAGCGAGGCACGAAACCTTCGCCGCAACCGATCGGATCGTGGAGGTTTTCGGGCGGGGAATAGCTTCGCCAACGAACGAACGCACAACGGTGGAATCAACCATGTCGGTACGGAAGCTGGCAGTCGCGGCCCTTCGGCGGGTCAAAATGTTGCGAAAATCGCTAGCCGAGAATCGGGCTCCGATTGTCCGGGGTATCGCGATGACCGCAGGCATTTTCTTGGTGTCACAAGATCACGCTTTGCGGGCCGGTGACGGAGAGCATCTTCCGTTTCGGGATCCGTTCGCGTTCGATCCGGATTTTCGCTGGTTTGAGCCGGTGCATGACGCGGACCTGGCGGATATGAAGCCGGCGAAGCGGGCGAACACCGGTTGGTACGGTAGCTACGACCGGATGGAGTTGTGGCTCAGCCGACCGGAGGAGCAAGGTTCACATTGGTTGCTCGACCACGGGAGCGGCAACCGGTATGACCTCGGCTACATGCTCGATGAGGATCATGGCTGGGCGATGACCTACATGAACCTCGGGGTGAACGCGTTTGACGGCGTGAACCGCGAGCGGCTCAATCGCTACAACCTCGGCGAGCTCGAAGGTGAACCCGAACCGGCTGGCCCGCCGTTTGGTGAAGTCGTGCCGCCTTGGGACGGTAACAACTTTGGGTACAACGAACGGTTTGTGGAGCTTCGCGACAGCGAGAACGTGGCCGACTTCCACAGCTTCGAGTTGAACAAGACTTGGCGGCTGGAACCGTATCACTACGGCGGAATGCTCGAGCCACTGGTCGGTTTCCGCTACATGCGGTTTAGCGACACTTACCAGCGGATGGTCTACAACGCGGGGAACTTCCTCGATCCCTATCAACCGTTTGATCCAGATGATCCACCGTTTCTGCCGGGCGAGCAGGTGTTGACCGACCGTTCAGAAGCAACCAATGACTTGGTCGGTGGTCAGTTCGGGTTCCGCTACTTTAAGTTCGTCGATCGGTTCCGCTACTCAGCTGAGCTGCGAGTGTTCTCGATGGCCAACTTCCAGTCCAACCGTCGTCAAACTCATAGCGAGTTGACCTTATATGATGATGACGAAACCGATGCGACGGTGGCGCACTACATCCGTGATAAGGGTCAGCCCTTGTATGGCCGAAATGATGAGTTCGCTTTCGGTTATGATATTCGCAGTGAAGTGAGCTACACGCTGACGCGAATGATCGAATTGCGAGGCGGATTCCAGATGATCGACATCGCCCAAGGGCTATGGCGTGGTGGTTTGGGTGAAGCCAACAATCGAACCGACCAGCGTGGAATCATGGCCGGTTTTACCTTCGGGGTTGCCCTCAATCGGTAATCCGAACGGGCGAGCATTGGTCGGCCGCTTAGGCCTTGGAGACCAATGCTCGCAGTTCATCCAGTTCCACACTCAAGCGGTGGCGCAGCGGGCTCTCGGGGCGAAGTTCATCGAGCAACTCCTCCGCCCGATCGAGGTCCTCTTCACTGCGGTTTGGTGTGCTCAAGATTTTACGAAAGCTCTTCTCAACACTGGACTCGGTTAACACGACTTTATCTCTCCCTGGTAGCGAACATTGGACAGCACCGCTACTTGCGACCCACTCGCAGCGGTTTGACTTAGAAGCCACGTCCATTTGCGATTCTATGCCATGTCAGAATCGTCGCAAGCGTTAACTTGGCGATCAAAACCAAGGTGGAGAAAAAAATAAGGGTGTGTAAAACTGATGGGCTAGGTCGGTTCCCCCTGGTGGGTTAGCCGAGCGTGTGGAACACCATTCCGCTGAGCAGTTTCGGATAGAAGTAAGTGCTCTTGGCCGGCATCCGCTCCTTATGCAGACTGATCGCCTCCACGTCAGAAAGCCGGGCTGGCATCACCAGTGCAGCCAACGAGAACGGTTCGTCGGATTCATTCTCGCTGAGCGTCGCTTCGCCACGAAGTGCATCGATCACTTCCTGCACCTGATGGACGTACGTCGGCTTAGGATGACCGGCGGCGCCGAGCAACTTGTCGATCACCAAGCGATGCAGCAGGCTGACACCCAGGTCGCGCCACTGCTGGCTGTGTTCGGCGGCGAGCCGTTGCATTTCTTCGCTCGCTCCTGCGGCCGCGTCGCAGATCACCCACTGTGAATCGCCGGTAGCGAACAGGGCCATCAGCCCCTGGCGATTTTCGCTTTCCATCCGCTGCCAGCAAGCGATCGCCGCGTCGATGCCGCTGCCGAGTTTCTGGCAGTTGAAGTGCGCGCTCAGGCGGTTGATCAGTTCGTCGCTGGTGAATCGCTCGGTGCCGCGGAGCAAGCGGTGAGTCGGCAGCACGATCATGCCGGGGTCGTTCATGCTGACGAGCTGCGTCATCACGAAATTGGCCGGATGATCCTCGGGCAGCGCGCCTTGCTGCTCGATCAGGTAGTCGCGGTAGTTGCAGGCGGTTTCATAGCGGTGGTGTCCGTCGGCGACGAACATCGGCTTGTCGCGGAGGATCTCGCTCACGCGGGCCACGACTTCCGGATCGGTGATCACCCACATCGTGTGCTCAACGCCGAGATGATCGGTGGCGCGGAGCGGTTCGACGGACTGAGCCGCCTGTTCCAGCAGCTCTTGAGCCTCGTTGGCTGGATCGGGGTACAGGCCGAAGATTTGGCTGCAGTTGGTCTGGCAAGCCTTGGTCAGCTTCAAACGGTCGACCTTGGCCTTGGGCAGCGTCTCTTCGTGCGGATAGATATTGCCTTCGCCGAACTTTTGCAGCCGTACGCGAGCCATGAAGCCGCGGCGGAGAATCGTTTGCCCGTCGTGCTCGAACTGCTGGTTGTAGACGTAGAACGCGGGCTGCGGGTCGCGCTTGAGAATCCCTTCTGCTTGCCACTGGCGGAAGAACTCAGCGGCGCGGCCGTACTTTGCGTCTTCGTCGTCACCGGCTTCGGGACGGTTGAGGATCACGCGGACCACGTTGGCCGGGTGTTTGCGGTACAGCTCATCCTGGAGCGCCGGGTCGATGACGTCATAGGGCGGTGCGATCACGTCGGACAGCGAGCCGACAGCGTCCAGGTTGTAACGGAGGCCAGCAAAGGGGGCGATGATGGGCATGGGAGTTTGAACTGGGGTCAAAGGTCGAGGGTGAGCGAAAGCTTGCGGCCGAAGTGTAAACCGAGCGGAGCCGGGTGTTAACGGGTTGGCGAGCGATGCGCCGGCGGGGACCGCTTGGGCGAGCCGGTGGCGGTGGGCTATGATCGGGGCCGAACGTGGATGGCTGCGCGGTCGGCACTTGTGGGTGTTGATTTTCGGAGATCCGACCGGCGGAGCGGTCGGCGACAGAATTGACCGATCGGCGGAGCGATCGGCGACGCAGGCGGAGCGATCGGCGACAGAAATGATCGGTCGGCGACGCAGGCGGAGCGGTCGTCCACGTCAGGAACCATTCCCTTTCCTCTTCAAGCACTTCATGCCCTGAAATGACCGAGCAAACTTTGGCCGAGAAAAAGGCAGCGATCCGCGCTGCCGCCCACGCGCAGCGCAAGGCCCAAGCCGACAAGGACGGGCTCAGCCAGCAGATCACCGCGCGGGTGATGCAGATGGAGCAGTACCGTGCTGCTGGCTGCGCGATGTGGTACGTCGATGTGCGCGATGAGGTGCGAACTCGGCATGCGTTGCCGGCAGCGCTCGCTGAGGGCAAAAAGATCATCGTCCCCTACTGCCGCGACGGAGAGCTGGAACTGTTCTGGCTCGAGTCGATGGATGAGCTCGAATTGGGGATGTACCGGATCCTCGAGCCGAAGGAATCGCTGCGGGAAGTCGCCAGCAAGCACGTGACGCCCGAGCAACTCGACTTTGTCATCGTCCCCGGAGTCGGTTTCGACCGCCGCGGCGGCCGCACTGGTCACGGCAAGGGATACTATGACAAGTTGCTGCAGCACGCACGCCCGGACGCCCCGCTGGTAGCGTTGGCGTTTGAATGTCAGATGTTTGACGAGATCCCGATGCAGTCGCACGACATCTATATGGATGCCGTGGTCACAGAGCTGGCGGTGTATCCGGGCCTGGGCCGAGCCTAAATGGCTAAGGCTGGGTGAGCAAAATGTAGACGACCGCTCCGCCGGTCGTTCTGGGATTCTGAGACTCCGGACTCCGATCGGCGGAGCGATCGGCGACGCTACCGCTCCGCCGGTCGTTCTGGGATTCTGAGACTCCAGACTCCAGACTCCGATCGACGGAGCGATCGGCGACGCTGTGGATCGGCGACGCAGGTGGACGACCGCTCCGTCGGTCGTTCTGGGGGTGAAAACTGGCT
>CALELC010000307.1 GCA_937904535.1 uncultured Planctomycetaceae bacterium | reverse complement strand
GGCGACTCTGCCCCCGCTACGCTTCATACTCAATCTTGCCGTGCCGCTCGGCCCGGCTGATGCGGTCCATGCTGTACAAACCTGCCAGCACAAACTCGACGCAGCTCGCGCGGACCGCCTCATCTTCACTGGCGTTGACCTCGAACGCCTTGTCCCACGCTGGCGGCACCCGCTTGAGTCGCTCAGCATAGGCGGCGCTGGGCAACATGTCGCCGACCTCGACGCGAATCCCTTTGCGGAAGATCTCGGCGATCTCCGCCAACCCGTGCTCCTCAATGTATTCGCTGAACACGGTTTTGATCGCCTGCGCCACAACGCTGTCCAAAACCTGACGCTCGGACATCTGATGGCTGCCCATCATGTCCAGCTCCAGCTTGCCGAGCGAGCTGCTGTACAGGTGCCCGAGGTCGCTGATCCGCGGCACTGCTGGCCGCTCGCCTAGCACCACACCACGCCGCCGTGCCGAAGCGACCATCGTGCGGAAGTTGGCGAGCGAGAATCGGGCCGAGACCCCCGAAGTGTGATCGACAAACTTGCTTTGCCGCGCCTGGTTGGTGATCTCCTCGATGATCTGGTACATGAAGTACGGGACGACCACCGGATACTCGCCGCCCAAGTCGTTGCCGACTTCCTGCTTGAGGATCTCTACGCCCTGATCACGCTCAGCCGGATAATGCGTCTGCACCAACGTGCCGATACGGTCCTTGAGCTGCGGAATGACCTTACCCGAACGGTTGTAGGTCGATGGGTTGGCCGAAAACAGGATCACCAGGTCGAGGTCAAACCGGATGGGATAGCCGCGGATCTGCACATCCCGCTCTTCGAGGATATTGAACAAACCGACTTGCACCAGGTCGTCGAGTTCGGGCAGTTCGTTCATCGCGAAAATTCCACGATGCATCCGCGGAATCAGCCCGAATGACAACGCTTCTTCGGCTCCCATGCTGACGCCGCCGGTCAGTTTGGCCGGATCGATTTCGCCGATGATGTCAGCAAATTTCGTCCCCGGGCTCAGCCGCTCGGCATACCGCTCGCTGCGATGCCACCAGGCGATCTTGATGTCTTGTGGGTCTTTCGTGGCCAGCAATTCCTTGCCTAGCCGCGAGATCGGTTTCTCCGGATCCTCGTGTACCGGCAGGTCGGGATGATCGATGTACGGCGTCCACTCGTCGAGAAATCGGGCTAGCAGTCGCATCAGCCGGCTTTTGGCCTGCCCTTTCTCACCCAAAAACAGGATGTCGTGTTCGGCCAGTAGCGCCAGCTTGATCTCGGGAATGACAGTGTCTTCGTAACCGATGATCCCTGGAAACAGCTCCTCACCCGCGGCCAGCTTCCGCATCAGGTTGTCACGCATCTCGCGTTTCACCGAGCGGCTGGTCCAGCCGGATTGACGCAGTTCTTGTAAATTCGTTGCCTGGGGAGCAGCCAGCGGGGCATTCATGAAGCATCCAGAAGAAAGAGAATGGCAGCCGAGCGAGCGGCGTCAGCAAAATGGCGATTCCCTTAGTGAACCGCAAACCCCGCGTCACGCAAACCCGATGCCGGTGATGGTGGGTAGGTGATGGTTGATCGTTGTTCGTGGAG
>CALELC010000306.1 GCA_937904535.1 uncultured Planctomycetaceae bacterium | reverse complement strand
TCCTATTGATCAATTCTCCGAATTCTGGGCGGTTGCAAAAGCCGACATGCACCCGGCAACGTCTGCCTAGGTCGTTTCGGTCTGCCCCTGGGAGCTTGTAATCCGCATAATGCTCGTTGGCGGCAGCCAACTGTTGGCGAAGTCTAAAGATAGTGATTTTAAAACGGGGACCAATCGCGTAAACTTTCACGTAATTAACGAAAGAAAGCATCTACCTGGCGACGTCGCGCACCGATTCGCCCCTTCATGGACCCACGCCTGTCGATGGACACCCCGATCGTTCCCACTCCGACGCCATTTTCCGATCTCGATCTATCACCGATTACCCAGCGTGCTCTGAAACGAGCGGGCTTTGAACAGGCGACTCCCATTCAAGCCGGACTGATTCCGCTGGCGTTGGAAGGTTATGACGTGATCGGGCAAGCGCGGACAGGGACGGGCAAGACCGCCGCGTTTTCGATCCCAATCTTGGAGCAACTCGATTCGCTCGAAGATTGTCGCGATCCGCAGGCGATTGTGGTGGTACCCACACGCGAACTCGCGGACCAGGTTGGCCGCGAAGCTGAACGCCTCGCTTGGGGCGTGCCGACGGAGATCGCCGTGCTGGCGGGCGGCAAAAACATGACCGGCCAGTTGCGGCAGTTGCAAAACGGCGTGCAGCTGGTCGTTGGCACCCCCGGACGAATCCACGACCACTTGCAGCGTGGTTCGCTGCGAACCGGCTCGGTCTGGTGCGTCGTGCTCGACGAAGCCGACCGAATGCTCGATATCGGCTTCCGCCCGCAGATCGAACGAATCTTGCGGCGGTGCCCCAAGGACCGCCAAACGCTGCTGCTCTCCGCCACCTTGCCGCCGACGGTCCGCCGGTTGGCCGAATCGTACATGTACAAGCCGATCGTGATCGACTGCAGCACCAATGCGATGGCGGTCGAGACGATCGAACAGCGTTATTTCACTGTCGACGCCGACCAGAAACTCAATCTGCTGATTCGGTTGCTCAAACGCGAGCAACCCGAACAAGCGATCATTTTCTGTCGCACCCGGCGGGGAACGGACAAGCTCGAACGCAAGCTGTCGCACGAGTTTCCCGCCACCGGCTGCATGCACGGTGACATGGCGCAACGCGAACGCGACCGCGTGCTGCAACAACTCCGGGATCGCAAACTCAAGATCCTGGTCGCGACCGATGTCGTCGGCCGGGGAATCGACATCAGCACGATCTCGCACATCATCAATTACGATGTCCCGCAGGACTGTGACGATTACGTTCACCGCGTCGGCCGGACGGGACGGATGGGACGTGAAGGGATCGCGTTTACGTTCGTCGTTCCGGGCGAAGGTGGCATCCTGACGGCGATCGAGCAGCGGATCAATCGCCAGTTGATCCGCGATTCGATTGAAGGTTTTGATCCAACGCCCAGTGGCACCGCCTTGGCCGCAGCTGCCGTCGCGGTGGCCGAGCCAGCCGATGGGGCAGCAGCGGATACGCGCAAGCGGCTTAACCCGATGAACCGCCGGATCACCCGGCGGCGCTAGCGAGTTTCTGAGCGCGGGGGGCCCGATGAGCAATTATGATAGTAAAATTGCTCTGTCTCCTTCCCCTTCATCGCTTCACTGAGAGCTGCCCGTGAACCTCCTGCGACGATCTTGCCTGCCCCTTGCTCCGTCCCTCCAGTTGATGCGTGTCCGAGCAACCGCATTGGTCGCCCTCGCACTGGCCATCCTGTCTGGCTCATCCGCTGAGGCAGAAACGATCGGCCGACTCGAACGGCTCGATCCGGCATTTGATGCAATCGTCGCTCCGGACGCCAAAATCGAAGTGCTCGCCAGCGGCTTCACTTGGACCGAAGGGCCGGTGTGGGTGCAAGATGATCAGGGCGGTCATCTGCTGTTCACCGACATCCCGCGCAACAGCATCTTTCGCTGGACGGCAGCTCGCGGCATCGAGCTGTTCATGTTCCCCAGCGGCTATACCGGCGTGACCTTCTATGGGCTGGAGCCGGGAGCCAACGGCTTGGCGATCGATCCCCAGGGCCGTCTGGTCGCCTGCGAGCACGGCGACCGCCGGCTGTCGGTGCTGACCAAAGGCGGCGGCAAGCAAACGCTCGTTGATTCTTACGAAGGCAAACGGCTCAACAGCCCCAACGATCTGTGCTTTGATTCGACCGGTGTGATTTACTTCACCGATCCGCCCTACGGTCTGCCGCAGCGTGCCGACGACCCGCGGCGCGAACTGGATTTCTGCGGCATCTATCGTCTCGACCCGAAAGGCGAAGTGACGCTGTTGAGCAAGCAGCTCGCGCGGCCGAACGGCATCGGTTTGTCGCCCGACGAAAAAACACTGTACGTGGCCCAAAGCGATCCCGAGTTGCCGATCTGGATGGCATTCCCGATCGCCGCGGATAAGACACTGGGCGAAGGTCGCGAGCTGTACAACGCCAAGGAACACATGAAGGAGTTCCCCGGCCTGCCTGATGGCTTGGAAGTCGGCCCCGATGGCACGATTTTCGCCAGCGGTCCCGGCGGCATTTACCTGCTGACCCCGGCGGGCAAACTGCTCGGCCGCATCATCACCGAAGGCCGGGTCAGCAACTGCGCTTTGACCCCGGATGCCGCATGGTTGTACATCACCGCCGACAGCCAGCTCTGCCGCATCGCGCTGCGTAAGCCCTAGCAGCTCGAGTTGCCGTCCTTGCGGCAACCAGCATCCAGGGGCTTGTCATCTGCGACGCCCCGGCTTGCCGTTTGCGGCGGTAACGCAACGGCTTGCAAGGTCGTCTGCTGCTCTTCAGGACGACCCAATGCGACTTAAACGAGTGGGCTGATTGTGCAGCCCGCTCGCCGTCGACCGCGCTGAACGACAATGCCGTGACGATGTAACGGGCTGTGCGCGTACACAGATCTTGGAGCCGGTTCAGCGCTGGTCTCCTGCGCGCGCGTCCTGCTGCTGCGAACGCTATTGAACAGCGTCGGCGGCTGCAAGGGCGCGGGATCTTGCGGCGCCGGCGAACCTGTGGCGGATTGCCCAGCTCTTTGTCTCTCAAGCGACAACCAGATTTATTGTCCCAGCGGTGGATCGGAAGCCTATAATCAAGGATTCACTTCCCAACCTCCTCTTCCCGGAGCACCCGCCGAAACGTGCGTGACGAAAAAAGGATCGACAGCGTCGCCAGCGAAAAGAGCATTCTCGTTCGCGTGATCTTCCCTGACCAACCGGTTGAAGATGACCCCTTGGAAGAGCTCTATCGCTTAGCGACTACCGCCGGCACCGAAGTGGTGGAGGAACTGGTCCAGCGACGATCCAAGCCGGATAAATCGACGTTTTTTGGCAAGGGCAAAGTCGCTGAGCTGAAGGAATTGGTTGATGCCACCTCGGCCGATGTCGTGATTGTCGACAACGACCTCAGCCCGGCTCAGACCCGCAACCTCGAAAAGGCGGTGGGTGCCAAAGTCATCGACCGCACCGAGTTGATCCTCGACATCTTTGCGGCCGGAGCGCGGACGCATGAGTCGCGTCTGGCGGTCGAGCTCGCGCAGCTTGAATATTCGTTGCCGCGATTGCGACGGATGTGGACGCACTTGTCGCGGCAGTCGATGGGCGTAGGGATGCGTGGCCCAGGGGAAAAGCAACTCGAAACCGACCGCCGCTTGGCGCTCAAGCGGATCCACGACCTCAAGCAAGAACTGGCGAAAGTCGAAAACCGGCGTGAACGTCAGGTCGCCGCTCGCGATGGCGTCGCCACCGTGTCGTTGGTCGGTTACACCAACGCCGGCAAGAGCACGCTGATGAACGCGCTGACCAGCGCCGGCGTCGAAGCCGCTGACCGCCTGTTTGCGACGCTCGACACACGGACTCGCCGTTGGGATTTGAAAGGCTGGGGCACGGTGCTGCTGAGCGATACGGTCGGCTTCATCCGCGACTTGCCGCACGGGTTGGTCGCCAGCTTTAAATCAACGCTGGAAGAAACCCGTCAGGCCACGCTGCTGCTGCACGTGGCCGATGCCAGCAGCCCGGTGGTCTTCGATCAGATCGCGGCCGTGTATGCGGTGCTGCAGGAACTGGGGATCGAAGAAAAAGACATGCTGCTGGTGCTCAACAAGATTGACGCCATCAACTCGCCCGCCCAACTCAACCAAGTGCTCAATCGCTATCCCAACGCGATTCCAGTAAGCGCGAAGAACGGGACAGGGCTGGGCCCGCTGACCGAAATGGTGGGCCAGGCGCTGAGTGAAGCGTTTTTGGATTTGCATGTCGATGTCGATGCGGCCGACGGCAAACTCTTGGCTCACTTGGCCGCTAACGGCGAGATCCTGTCACGGGCGTACTCTGAGTCGGGCGTGTCGATTCATGTTCGCATGCCGGCTGCCGCGATGGGGATGGTCCGTGAGCGCGCGCTCGCGATTCGCACGGCGACCGATGCAACGGCCCGCAACGGTGCGCCGCAGATCCTTTCATCGCCGACATCGGACGAGGGTTCAACCGAGGCAGCCACGCCCCTGCCGGAGACCTCCAACGATGCCGACGAGGTCGCCTGAGCATCATGCGTTGGCAGGCCGACGGAGCGATCGTCATCCTGACCGGTGTTTCCAGCGGCATCGGCAAGGAACTCTGCCGGCTGCTGGTCCAGCGCGGCGCGATCGTCGTCGCCAACGCACGCCGCCAGGACCGGCTGAACGAATTGCAGCAAGAGCTGGCAAATGCGGCTGCGAATCGCTCCAGAGTTACTGGTGAGCGACTGCATACCGTTGCTGGTGACATCACCGAGCCGGCGGTGCGTGCTGAGCTGGTTGCTCGGGCCGAGGAACTCGGCCATGGCCGCCTCGATTTGCTCGTCAACAAC
>CALELC010000305.1 GCA_937904535.1 uncultured Planctomycetaceae bacterium | reverse complement strand
TGCACTTCGCGCAGACGTGTCGCAATATCCGGAAGCGGTTCCACGAGCGCCGGCAACCGTTGCTGCAGGCGAGCCGCTGCTTCGCGACGCAGTTCTTCGCTGAGCACTTCCTCGATCCGGTCGGCCAAAGCCTCGACAACGACGCCGATGACCTTTCGCAAGTGACTCTGCTTCAGCCCCTCGACCAACGGGTAAGTTGCCAAAATCCGGCCGGCAGGAACCGCTTCGTCCTCGCCGAGAATCGTCACCTCCGGATGCACGAACTCCATCCGGAACCCAGACAGCCGCGGAATGCCCGAAACGAGCACGCGTGTTCCCCGAGGCAACTTCTCCGCGCGGTAGGGCTGGTTGAAAAACAGCAACCGGATGGCACCGCCTTCGTGTTCCACCAAAATGCCCAGCACCGACTTGCCAGGCGTACGCGAACTGATTTCCAACTCCGTGATCTCGCCCACCACGGCCGCCGGTTGCCCCTCGCGCAGCTCGCCGATCGATTTCAGCGGATGGGGATACTCGTACGCCCGCGGGAAAAAGAATAAGGCTTGTCCGGCGGTACGGACTCCCAGTCGGTTGAGCAGCGGTCCGCGAATCGGCCCCGCTCCGGGGACAAACTCAATGGGTGTGGAATACACCAGCTTCGGCGCCGAAGCGACTTGCACCCCCGCAGAGGGCGCGGCAGCGGAAATCGGATCGCGGGCTGGATTTCCCATGGACGGAAGTCAACGCGGATTCAAAGGGCAAGTACTGGGGCGCCTCCCCACCGCGGTCGAACGAGCGGAGCGAGTGCGTTAAAAGACGCCAGGATATTATCTTATCGCGGGCGTTACCGCCGCGGTTTTCGCGCCGCTGCCTATTTGCCGACACCTGCCGCCTGCATTAACCTACAAGACTAATCGCACCTTTTTAATTGCACTGCGTCCAATGGTGGCACGATGGTTGCCACGTATCCCCCTGGCGATGGATTCAGCGTTCGCGGTACGCAAACTTGGAGATCACTGATGGCGGCGGCAGAGGATGACGAAGACCGACGGCTTCGCAATGTCGCCCTTGAAAACGCTGATTCAACATCACGGGCCGGCGACCACCGTCAGCCGAACAGCGATGATTTCGACGAGTTGCGAAGGCAATCGGAGTGGCTACGGATTGCCCTGGCGAGCATCGGCGATGGGGTGATCTGTACCAACGCTGAAGGGCGGATCACGTTTATGAACCGCGTCGCCGAGACGCTCACCGGCTGGTCGCTGCTGGATGCTTCCGGCCGGGCGCTGTCGGAGGTGTTCCGGATCATCAACGAACGGACGCGTCTCCCCGTGCCCAATCCCGCGCTGCGGGCGCTGAAAGAGGGGCGGACGATGGCACTCGCCAACCATACGCTGCTGATCTGCCGCGATGGAAGCGAGCGGCCAATCGACGACAGCGCCGCGCCGATGCTCGACAACTCGGGAAAAGCGCTCGGAGCGGTACTGGTCTTTCGCGATGTCACCGAGCGTAAACGCGCCGAGGAAACCCGCACTCGGCTGGCCGCCATCGTCGAATCGTCACAAGACGCGATCGTCAGCAAAACCCTTGACGGCATCATTCGCTCGTGGAATGCAGGTGCCGAGCGGCTCTTCGGCTACACCGCCGAGGAGGCGGTTGGTAAGCCGATCACTATCATCATTCCGCCCGAGCGGCATGCGGAGGAAGCCTCGATTCTCGAGCGGCTCCGCCGCGGCGAACGGATCGAGTCGTTCGAATGCGTGCGAGTTAGCAAAAGCGGAAAACTGCTGGATATTTCTCTCACCGTTTCGCCGCTGCGTGATGCCGAGGGTCAAATCATCGGAGCCTCGAAGATCGCCCGCGATATCACGGCTCAGAAACAAGCCCAACGCGAACGGCTGCAAGCTCAGGAAAGCCTGGCTCAAGTAACTCAGGAGTCGGAGCGTCGGCGCCGGTTGTATGAGACCGTGCTCTCGAACACGCCTGATTTCATGTACGTGTTCAGCCTCGATCACCGCTTTCTGTACGTCAACGAAGCGCTGCTGCGAACGTGGGACTACAGTTGGCAGGAGGTCCAGGGCAAGACGTTTCTCGACGTCGGCTACGAGCCTTGGCATGCGGAAATGCACTGCCGAGAGATCGACCATGTTCGTGAAACGAAACAGGCAATCCGCGGCGAGGTTCCGTTCACGGGGGTGCACGGCCGGCGAATGTATGACTACATCTTCGTGCCCGTGTTCGGAGCCGATGGTGAGGTAGAGGCCGTCGCCGGGACGACCCGTGACGTCACGGACCGCCGCGAAATGGAAGACGCCCTCCGCGAGGCCGATCGCAACAAGGACGAGTTCATTGCGCTGCTGGCTCACGAATTGCGCAACCCGCTTGCGCCGCTGAGCAACGGCCTGCACCTGCTGAAGCTGGCCGAAAATAATCCCGCGATCATGGCCGAAGCCCGCAGCATGATGGAGCGTCAACTGGGGCACATGGTGCGGCTGATCGATGACCTTCTGGATATCTCGCGGCTCAGCCAAAACAAGATGGAGCTGCGACGCTCCCGAGTGCTGCTGTCGGACATCCTCGCCAGCGCCATCGAAACGGCTCGGTCCACCATTGAGGCCGCTGGCCACGAACTGATCGTTTCACTGACCAACGAGCCGATTTATCTCGACGCAGACCTGACGCGATTGGCTCAAGTCTTCAGTAATCTGCTGACCAATAGCGCGAAGTACACCGAGCAGGGCGGCAGGATTTGGCTGACCGCCGAACGCCAGGGGCAAGACGTCGTGGTCAGGGTGAAGGATACGGGCATCGGCATTCCGCCCAACGCGCTGCAACGTGTGTTCGACATGTTTTCGCAGGTCGACCGCAGCATCGAACGGACCAGCGGTGGGCTCGGTATCGGCCTAGCGCTCGTCAAGGGCCTGGTAACCAAGCATGATGGGTCCGTCAGTGCCGACAGCGAAGGGCCTGGCAAAGGGAGTACGTTTACGGTCACGCTGCCGATGATCAGTGACGCAGCCACCGCTGGCGGTGCAACGGAGACGCGGGCGGCCTCACGCCCGATTCATAAACGCCGCGTGTTGGTGGTCGATGACAACCTCGATTCTGCCGTGTCGATGGCCACCATGTTGCAATTGGTCGGTAATGACGTCGTCACCGCTCACGATGGCATCGCCGCCGTCGACTTGGCGGCGGAGTTTCAGCCCGATGTGATCCTGATGGATGTCGGTATGCCTAAACTCAACGGCTACGACGCCACACGCCGGATTCGAGATCGCGAGTTTGGTCGCCCGGCAACGATCATCGCGCTGACCGGCTGGGGGCAGAAGGCCGACCGAGAACTTTCCAAAGCCGCAGGTTGCGATGGGCATTTGGTCAAACCGGTAGGCCTGGCGGAGTTGGAACAACTGCTGGGTGAGCTGGCCAACGGGACAGAAGGCTGAGAGCCGTCGGCGGGCGGGACTTCCTGGCTCACTGCAAATCCATCGTCCCCTGCCCCCCAGCGGGTGCCGGAGCGTTTACGATAGCGATCCCCCGATGGCACGGAGAGCGAATGCCGCGAGCAACGCAGACGTGTCCAAGCCCACCCGCAACCGATGGGACCGCCCATGCTACTCCGTTCGCTCATGTCTGCCTCTTCAACTAGGACGAACCAGCCTGCTCGTGAAGACCATACCGCCAGCACCTTCACGAGCACCGCAATTGCGAAACAGCGACTCCAGCAGGCTCAATGGTCGCAATCCATGTATTGGTCGATGCGTTTATTACTGGCGTGCCTGTGCAGCGCGCTGATGCTGAGCTGCAGCCACGCACGAAGCCAGGAATCGGTCCTAACTGATCGGATTCACCCGGGGACGCTCGGCCCCGTCGGTTGCGGTCCTATTCGTAAAGTCGTGCAGCGACTCGTCATTGATCGCCCCGGTGTGTACGAGAACTATTTGGTCGATGGTCAGTGGGGCGACCATACCTTGGTTCAAATCAAAGCTGACGGAGTGGTGCTCCGCAACTGCGAGATTCGCAACGGAACTCGCAACGCTGTCACCGTGTATGCCAAAGACGTGGTAATCGAGGGTTGTAAGATCCACCACGCGCTGGCCGGCAGTTTCCAACAACAGAAGGATGCTCACGGCATCACCGGCCGGCCGATCCGGCTGGTGATTCGCAACTGCGACATCGGTCTGGTTTCGGGTGACGCGATTCAGTTCGACCCGGGCCGCGGTGTCTGGGACGAAGTATTGATCGAACACTGCACGCTCTGGACTGGCCCGTTGCCAGAGGACGCCGCCGCTTTCAGACGGGGCCAACGTCCTGGTGAAAACGCACTCGACACCAAGCAGATTGCCACCAATCCACGCAGCCGAATCACGGTGCGAAATTGCTTGATGTACGGTTGGAACCAGCCGGCACAAATCAACAACGCCGCAGCGCTCAACCTTAAGAATCACATCGCAGCGACGGTCGAAAACTGTGTGTTCCGGGACAATGAAATCGCACTGAGGCTTCGCGGCCAGATCGATGAACGCGGCGGTGCTCAGGTCAGTATCTCAAACTGTGCTGTTTATGATTCCCAGTACGCACTGCGCATCGAAGACCGACCCGAGCGCGTGCAGGTGCAACGGCTCGGCATGGGGCACGGTACGGCGCAACTGCTGCGCGTCGTTGGCGCTCAGCGAGTCCAACTTCTACCAATCGATTCGTATCCAGCGCCGCCATTTGAACAACTGATGGAACACGGCCTCATTCCCAGCGAGCAGACCGCTCTCGCCGATTAAATACAACGTCCCAACAAGTTGCTGTCCGATCTTCCGCGAGATCGGGTGCCAACCACGTTGCAAGGGCGCCGGTCGCGGCCCCCAAGCCAGCAGCGATCGCGCTTAAGGGGTTGGCGCGGGTGTGGGAGCCGGTGCGGGGGGACCGGGCTCATCGGTCACCGGAGCGCCAGCTGCCACCCAGCGGCTGAGCTTTTGAAACTCTTCTTTCGTAACGGCCGGCCGATTGCTCTTGCGCGGCGGCATCTCGCCAAACTCGATTAACTCGAGCATCAGACTCTTCTCAACGTTCCCCGGCACAAAGGCGGGTCCCGAGTCGCCGCCTTTGAGCATCAGCGCTCGCGTGCTCATGTCGAGCGAACCCTGGCGTTTCTTGGCCTGATGACATTCCAGGCATTTTTCCTGAATGATCGGCCAGATCTGACTGCGGTAGTCGACTTCGGACTCAGGCCGTGGCTCCGCCGCCGGCGCGATGCCTGCTGTGATGCCTATTAGCGTCAGCGTCGCGATCGCTGACCCCGTTGCCAAACTCAGATTTCGCAGCGTCCCGAACACCCGCATCGTCATTTCTCGCTGTTTGCTAAGCCTATCCCTAAAAAATGCCGGTCGCGCTCCCGCGCCGACCGGCAAATGATTCGCTTCGTTGCGGTCTGCAATCAGCTAATCGTGGCGATGTTCACGAAGCAGTGCACGTGAGGCAGAACTCGGAAGTTCCAAACAAAGCCTGGCCCTTCGAGACGCCAAACATCCCATCGCTGACGGCTGGCGAGTTCGCCGTCGCGGAAGAAGGCCAGATGAATCTTCTCCATGCCACCGTTGACGCGAATCAGTTCCATCACCTCGTCACCGTCTTCCTTGCGGAACGGAGAGATGAGCACACGCATCACATCGGCCACGAGTTCCTGTTGATCGCTCGACAGATCAGCATAAGCGACCCCTGGCCGCGGTTCTTCGGGCGAACGGAAACGGATCGCGCTCAGGCCGTCACCGGGATTCGTCGGAGCGAGCGCTGCCTGTCGCTGGTGGGGATCCAGCGCATCAAACACCTTGTGCACCTGCTGGGTTTGATAGAGATACACATTCGTATCGCTATAACCGTTAGCGGAATGGCCATAGTAGAGCGGACCGCCAAACGCGGTTCCCGGCTGCGAGTTGCCGTCACAGCGCAAGGTTAAGTGGTGACCGGCAAACACCCACGAGAACGGCTCTTTGCCCTCGGGGTCACCAAACAAGACGGCACCGCAACCGCCGAAGGATCCGCTGCTGTCCCAGGTATTGTTGCGGCTCAAACGCTCGAAAGCATCGTCATCCGCCATGATGGCGCGGACCACGCGTTCCACCAAGTCGCGCTGGGCTGGGGTGTAAAAGTCATCGATCCGCTTGTTGAAAACCGGTTGATTAAATGTCCCCAATCGCGTCGGTGCACCGTCGGACTGATGCTCCCAGGGGAACACCAGTTCGCTGCGCTGCGATTCCGACAACGAAGCATGCAATTCTCGAATGAGTTCTTCAGCCGGCCGTTTGCTAGTGCCGGCAGTGGAATCAGCGGCTAACAGGCGCGTGGACAGGACGCCGCCAGCGATCAGTGCGACCGTACCGCCGCCAAGCGTACGGATGAACTGTCGTCGCGTCGGCGTGTGCTGGTGATCGCGTCCATCGTCACATTCCGGGCAGTAGTACGTGCTTTCGTTGAGCATCGCGATCTCCTCGATGGCTAGGGGTTCCGGTCGGTGCGTGGCGGGCCGATGAGCCGATCGCACGGGGGTCCATCCTAACGGCTGGAAAATGCGGAAGCAACAATTTGCTAGCCCGCTCTCACTAGCCGCGCTCAACATCAGGAGAAACGTCGCTGGGGAGCAGCGGCGATAACGTCCCTTCGCTTGCGCACGCTCGACGTGAGATCAATTGCGTTGCAGGTCCCAGGCCTGCAACCACGTCGTCGACACCGGCTGCATCTCGAACTCAGCCTCCAAACGTTTCGCCATATCATCGAGGTGCCCTGCACCATAGAACACGGCAACGCTCTTCTTGCCCTTCGCAAGTTCTTCCTTCAGAACTTCAAAGGCTTTGCGATTGCGTCCTTTGATCAGCGTGTTTTCACCACTGGCATCGTCCAACCCGGCGACAGCCACATCGACATCAAGCAGTTGCTTGGCCATTGTCTGCTTGAGCAACATCGCCCGCTTGTCGCTCATCAGCGCAGCCAGAATGTTGAAGTCGCCGCCGGCAGGCTGCGACGCCAAGCCGGCTCCCATCATCCGCGCGACCATTTTCCAAACATCATCGCCGCGACCTCGCATATCCTCGAGAAACTCCTCAGGGGACATATCGGCGTGGCGGAAGTTTTCAGCTAAGTAGTTGATATGCTCGAGTTGATACTCCAGGTTGAGCATATCTTTCATCCCGGTCTGCATCGACGCGAGCAGCGACCGTCGTTGCTGCAAATCCTCTGGCCGGATTCGGGTGCCATCCGGTGCTACAAGCTCATAAAGCACCACGTCATATTGCGACAGCTTCTTATCGATTTCCTGATAGTATTCTTTTTGTCCAATATGAATCACACCTACAAGGTCAACGTTTCGTCCTTCATAGGCGGTTCCTGGTTTACCTTCATACCGCACAATCGCAGTTTCAAGCGACTTTGGCTTATTGGCCTCTGTCCGTGAGATCCGCAAAAAGGCATCGCTGGCACGACTCGCCGGCTTGGCATCTTCGGCGGCTGGCGATGGCTGAGGCGTCTCGCGGTCCTGAGCCTGGATGGCGATGGGAGCCACCGCCGGTCCCAAACAGAATAGGGCTAACCAGAGCCAAGAGTTCCAACGCATCGAACTACCTCAGGATTTCGTTTGTACGGTTGACATTCAGCAACCAGTTTAACCGAAATCCGATTCGCTCAAGTGACCGAAATAATGCTTTGGCGAAGCGCTAGCGGAGACGAATGGTCTGAAACTCCATGCGACGCAAGTCCATTCGCAGCAGTTTGTTCTTCAGGGGATCACCTAGGTCAGCGATCAGCTTGATCGCTTCGGTTGCTGCCAGACAGGCAACCGTGCCACTGATCGCGCCGAGCACGGGGAAGCGCCGCTTCCACCCCACCGGGACCTCCGGCACGAGTTCGCGAAACCGGGGTGTCTCTGGCGGATGGATCACGGTCAACGAGGCCTCCATCTCAAACATGGCGGCCTCGATCACCGGTTTGCCCTGTCGCTCAGCCGCGTCATTCATTGCCAGGCGTTCTTGAAAGAGCGGTGCAGCGTCGACGACCAAGTCCGCCTGTGCGACCAACGCATCAGCGTTCTCGGCCGAGAGATTTTCACCGACCGCGACGATTTCGATGCTCGGATTGAACTCGCGCAGACGCCGCGCCGCCGACTCGATCCGCGGTTTTCCAACCCAGTCGTCGGTCATCAAAATCTGCCGGTTGAGATCAGCCGGCTGCACATTGCCAGCATGCGCCAAGATCAACCGGCCGACTCCGGCTGCCGCCAACTCATAGGCCACGACCGATCCCAAACCGCCAACCCGGCTGATCAACACGCTCGCCTGCTTCAGCTTTTGCTGTCCCGATTCTCCCAGTCCACGGACATCGAGCTGCCAAGCATAGCGATCACGATCTTCAGCGGTCAGTTTCAGCAAAGACTTATCCACCACGGGCTGGTTCACCCTTTAGCCTCCGCTGATGATCGAGAGCAGGGTCAGCTTCTCACCCGGGTGCACCGGCGTTTCCAGTCGCGCGGGCACCGTCGTGCCGTCGCGAACGACGAGAAACCCCGGCGGCAGCGGTCCGCTCGCCTGACGCAACTCAGCGGCGCTCGTCAGATGTTCCTGGGCTTCCGGGCAGTGCTCCACCAATGCTGCCAGCAACTCACCCAAGCGTCCACCGCTGGCCGATAGTTGAACCTCACCTTGGCCGACCAAGCGTTGCAGCGGCCCAGTCAACTCGAGCGAGACGGTGTCCGAGGAGAACGTCGCACGCATGTTCAACCTTTCGAGCTAGCCGGAGTGCGACGGACACCCAATTGGATCATCGGTGGGCTGAGATTGGCCGCATTACGGCTGCAGCTTCCACATTGGCTGCCAGGTCCGGTCCCGCCGCGCAGCCCCGCTTGCAACGTCAAATAGACTCGTCGCAATAACCACGTAGCCGCTGCCAACACGATCAGAGTCGCAACAATGGTCTGGGTCATGACGTTATCATCTCCAATCGAAAGGCAGGGCGATCGCGTGTCAACTGATTAACCGGATTGCCACTTGATAAGTCACCAAAGCGCCGATGTACGCCAGCCCTGTCATGTAAACAAAACTAAACAGCGGCCAGCCCCAACTGTTGGTTTCTCGGCGGATCACCATCAAGGTGCTGACACACTGGGCACAGAGGGCAAAGAACACCATGATCGACAGCGCGACCGCCAAATTATAAACCGGCCGGCCATCGGGCCAGGTTGCCTCACGCAGCGCGGCGATCAAGCCTTCGTCCTCTTCATCGACCTCGCCTCCGAGTGAATAGATCGTTCCCAACGTCGCAACGATCACCTCCCGTGCCGGGAAACTGGCCAGCACGCCCACGCCGATCTTCCAGTCCCAACCCAGAGGACGCACGGCAGGCTCAATGGCATGCCCCAGTCGTCCGAGCAGCGACGATTCCAATAACCGGCTGCTCTCCTGTTTGAGTTCACTCTCCCAAATCGCTAATTGCTCTTCACCAGCGGTATCCGCTTCCGTCTCCACCAACCGCTCCAGTTCATGTCGCCGCGAGTGGTCGCCGGGCCAGTAGGCGGCGGCCCAAATCAAGATCGAGGCGGCAAAAATCATCGTACCGGCCCGCAGCAAGAATGCCTTACAGGCTTCCCATACACGGCTGAGCACCACGATCGGGGCAGGCACTTTGTATTCAGGCAGTTCCAACACAAACGGTGCCGGCTCACCACGCAGCACCGTGCGTTTGAGCAACCAAGCGGTGGGAATCGCCACGATCACACCGACAAAGTACATCGCCATCAGCACAAGACCGCTGAGCGAAACGAACCCACCAAAGTAGGTGACGGTCGGTACAAACGCTGCGATCAGCAGCAAGTAGACCGGCAATCTCGCTGAACAACTCATGAACGGAGCGATCAGAATCGTGGCAAACCGATCGCGGCGGTTCTCGATCACTCGCGTTGCCATCACGCCCGGTACTGCACAGGCAAATGAGCTCATCAGCGGTAGAAACGACTTGCCGCTGAGCCCAAAGAGACTCATCACCCGGTCGACCAAAAACGCCGCTCGGGACATGTAGCCGCAGTCCTCCAGCAGCGCCAAAAACAAGAATAACAGCGCGATCTGAGGCAGGAAGATGACCACGCTGCCAACGCCCGCGATGATGCCATCATTCACCAGGCTGCGGAGCACACCGGGCTCCATCACCTCTTCGACAGCGCCGGTAAGCCAGTCCTGTGCGCCCGTGATCCAGTCCATCGGATAGCCACTCCAGGCATAGATGAACTGGAAGATCAAGAACATCAGCCCGGCGAAGATCAGCAGCCCACCGACTCGGTGCAGCAAGATCCGATCGAGCCACTCGGTCGGCCGATGTCCCATCGCAGCGGTGTCACCGAGCACACCGTCCATGTTCCGCCGCGCCCAGGCATAGCGACTGTCGCACTCGACGTCACTCAGGCTTCCGAGTTCCGCCTCGATTTGCTCACGAGTCGTCTCCAGCAATACCTTCGTCGGTCCACCGAGTTGCCGCACAAGCTGCTTCTCAGCCTCCCCCCCTCGGTCCAACAGCGCCCGTTCGAGCAGGTAGCGACTGGGCAACTGAGTGGCCACGCTGCCCTCAGATCGACTGGCGTGACTGCTTAAGCCCCCTGCTAATTGTTCGCAGAACTCGTAGAACCGCTCCGGCAAAGGTTGCTGCGCCGCGACCTCGGGCGTCTCGGCCAGTGCCTTCACAATCCCAGCA
>CALELC010000304.1 GCA_937904535.1 uncultured Planctomycetaceae bacterium | reverse complement strand
TTCGCCTGACGCAGACCAGCCAAAAAGCTCCAATCCTTCCCGTTGTCGGTATCCTCGGGAAACATGTCATCGTGGAACCCCAGCCACTCCTGCTGGCCTGCATAACCTCTTGCATAGCGGACCATCAGCGACTTATCCGGAAAGGCCGTTTGATAGGCCTCGATCACTCGACGTTCGGTCTCGGGAGATGCGTAAAGCTCTGTGCGTGGGTACGTATGCCACTCACCCCAGTGCCCCAACAGCCCTAACTGAATGAACGCGATTCGCGGATGACCGTTGTAACGTTTCCCCAGGGCAGCGATCAGCCGCTCCAGAGCTTCCACCATTCGAGCGTCATCATAGTCCGGAGAGCTGCCGCCACCGTATTCTTCATAGGCGGTTTCTTTGACGCCAGAGGCCCGCAGCCAATCGGGCAGTCCAGATGGCTTCGAGGGATAGTCAATGTACACACGAAAAATAACATGCTTGTCTTTCGCTGTTTCACGATCCCACGACTTTTCCCATTCTTCGAAACGAAACTCCCCTTCGATGGGCTCAATTTCACGCCAGGAGATGTACTGAAACACCATCGAGTACGGCTGATACAGACGTCCCGCATTGGTATACGGACACCAGCCCTTGAGCGGATTATCTAACGGCCCCGGCGACGGTTGCGGGCGAACGACTACCTCTTCGGCCCGGCCATGAGCAGGCGACAGCGAAAGCAGCATCAGCGTTAGTAGAATGCATAATGCTCGATCCCGTCGTGCCATGATCATTGAATACTCCCGAAGGGTCACTGCCGCAGAATGCACAGAGATTTTCTAGAGATTGTAACCTCCGCCATCATCGCATGTGCTGTCCCCCGACACAAACGCGACACCTAACCAGCGATACGGACAGCCCCAAATCGCTTATCTGCCTGAAGTTGCCCGGGACACCACCAACGGCCACATCACCTGATTCAGCAGGCAAGCAGAGGACGGGAACAGATGCTCATGAACCACGGACTATCAAGCTATTAGCCGTTGGCGACTTTCATACTCACCGTCCCGTTTCAGCTCAATGCCCGGCAGGTTCTTTCGGGAGGTGCCGGAAGCCGGCAGAAGCTTCATAAACACTGCGACGAAGCCGATTGATTCCGCCCAGGGGTCGGTGCTCTTGCACACCGTGCCACGGGGTAAAAATCAAATCTTCACAGAACTGCCGCATTTGCGGTAAGTCAAACTCTTGAGGAGGAATGGTGATCGTCGCCACGGTGACAAACGGGAACTCATCCTCTGCCCACAGTGTCTGAACGCTCTCGATATCCGTAGCGATCTCAAGATCAGCGATCGCCCGCCGCTGTATCTGGAAATGAAACACCACCGGCGCGGCACCCACACTTGAAAGCCGATCAAGCAGCGCGGTGCGCAGATAGTTTGGATCGGCAACGTTGGGTGTACCAGTTGTGCACGGAGCCACTGGCACCGCCGCGTACTTCATCACATGCTCGTCGCCAAAGAGGAAGGGTGCGCCGCTGAAATAGCGACAGTCGACCGGTGAAATCGGCTGAGGCTGATAAGTCCCCTCGGCAACGCTTGCCGCGCGAATCTTGCCGACAATCTCCTGCGTGCTCTTGGCGCGGGCCGCTGCGGCTCCACCTTTCGCGAATTGTGTCGCAAAGAATTTATCCGGCTGCTCGTGATTTGCAGGATCGGCAAGCACTTGAGAGACGACTTGATAATCCTCCACGTTAGCAAAGGGAAACACCGGATGATTGACCAACAGAAAATCTTGCGTGAGCGTCCCGTGCGGAGGCAGCAGCGGTGTTCCCTGCACATCCATCAGTTTAATCGCCATCCCCCGACTGCCCGGCGTCGGTTTGCCGGTAGCGTCTTTGGGGTCGTCGGGTAAAACGAGGGTTGCAGCATTCGAAAACCGAATCCAAGCGTCATAACGACGCCCAGGCTCCGCAAACACTCCAACTCGGTAACTCTCGTCGAGGTCAGTAGCGATTTCGAAGGTCGCTTTGACACAGCCGTGATCTTTAGCATGCACGCCTCGGATCACCGGTTTCTGGCCGGGGTAGCGATTTCTCATTTGCTGCAGCGTCAAGTCGATGATGTCCTTGATTTGATCTGCTTCGCCGCTAGGAACCTCTTCCACCTTTGGTCCCGGAGCGTCGCTGTCATCACCAGCTAGAGCGTCCGGGTCACCGATGCACTTCATGTACTCGACCAACGCCCAGCGTTCCACCTCTGTGAACTCGCGCCAGGCGCCGCCCTCGAAGGTTTCCGTGAATCCCATCTTCGTGCCAGCAAAATGGCCAGTGTGCCCGGCATTGGAGTTCCCGGGAATGGTGCCACAGGCATCGCGGACCTTGAACTCGAAGCTATTGGCCCGCGGCTCCGTTACGAAGCCGACATGTTTGGTATCAAACTCTCCACTGATAAAGAACGATTTGCTACGCTGCTCCGCAGGCAACAGCAACTCATACAAGCTGGGCACCGAGCCATTGTGGAGGTACGGAGCTGTCGCCCAAATACCGTTGAGCGGCCGCGCCTTGTAAGCGGCAGGATTGGGTGGCCGCTCTTCGGGAGGTCGATACCCGCTCAGCACAGCAACCTGCTCCGGACTCAGTGCTTCATCACGGGCAAATTTCCCAATCACGCCCTGCACCGCGGCTGCCAACAGTACGGCCCGTGGCACTCGTTCGCTACCTGCGTGAGGCGGAGCCAGCCGGTCTGCTAGTACACCAGGCTTCGCCGTTCGCTTCGCAAAATTGGCTACATGTTGGGGATCGGTTCCGATTTCTTCAAATGGAACGAGTGTGGTCTTGATGTACTCTTTACCGGCAATCGTCGTCAGCGGGTACTGACCGGTTTCAGGATCCGGTACACCGTGACACGTGGCGCAGTTCTGGACGAACAGTTGCTGGCCCAGACGGGCTTTGGCCGTCTCAATTTCCCCGAACGTCTGCGGCCATTTGGGAGACTGGAGTTTGGCAATGTGCTGCTCGAGTTCATGAATATTGGGGATATGTGCTGTCGAGCGGAACCGATCAACCTGCGGCTCAAGCTTCAGTCTCAACTGCGCAAACACACCGAGGACTTCACCAACATTGCGCGCCAGCGGATTGCCAGCCGAACCATTCCACTGCACCCAATCAAGACGTGGTGTGTCCCACAGAAAGGGAACACTCGCAGGTGCATCGGCAGGATAATAGTTGTCTGGAATTTCCAGCGATGTATCGCAAATCTCGTTGAAAATTGATCCAAAGGCGTCTAGACGACCGAAGCCGGCCGGGGTGGGCCCTTGGCCGCGACGGACAGTGTCTCGCAGCACCTTCCCATAGCCCTTCAACCGACCTCGCAACGCCTTCTGTTCCGTTTCGTTGTAACCCCCTTCGGGCAGAATACGTTTGGCGAAGCGGGTCATCTTCGGCGCGTCGTCAACGGTTGCCTCGATCGCAGCGGTTAACTGCTGCAGAAACAATTGCACGTCCGCTAGCGTCGAGCCGCCGTCGATACGAACCGTTGTGCCACCCGATTTCAACTGCGACGTATGACATGCGGCACACGTCAGACCGAGCCAGGCATCATTTTCGGCGAGCTGCTGCCGATCATAATGGATCCCTAAAAATGATTCCTTTACGACGTAGTCCATCGCAGGTCGAAGTTCGTCTTTTACAAAGCCAATTGGTAGACCGTCGGGGTTGCGTTGTGGATCGATGGGATGCGAGATGAATCCCAGTCGCTCCATGTTGCTGACCGAGCGAAACAGTTCATCACACTCCGCGTGCTCGAGTGCGAGAAACCAGCTATAGGGGATTAACTGGGAACCTTGCGTGGTGAAATAGAACTGAATCCGCTCGTCGGCCGTCCAGCCCTGATCGAGCAAGCGCACCTCGTCTGCGGCAGCCATCTTGAATTGAACCGGCCAGCCAATGATACCGAGCCACCAACCGAGCAGGATGACCAAGATTCGGTGATTTGACATGGCGGCACCTCCCAGAGAGCAATCGATCCAGCCCTGCTTTGGCCTTGAGCTTCACGGTTTAAGCTCCTAGCGCGCTAGTGTAGCACACTGTGTGAGGTGTCAAACCTTTTTCCTTGATGAAACCGAGAGCAGCATGAGCTCTTCTACCTGCACTCCTTTTCGTTCAACACTTCAGCAGTCGAACGTTCCTTGCAGAGCTCACAAACGTTCATTCGCTCTCATACACCTATTCGACGCACACGGTGTCTGCTGACAGGCCAGGCTTGACGTGGCACGTCCAGGCCGATAGTTGAATCAACAGCCGACCGAATCGCCTCCTTCAGTGCACCATCCGTGCTGCGCAGAATCGGTCGATTGCCCAGTCTATGGAAGAGCGCCGTGAGGTTCTGTTCAGTCTCTGCGGCGCGCCGACCAAGCTTCGCAGCGATAGGGGACGTTGATCTGATCGATCTGGTGATGATGGAGATAGTTCTCAAGTTCATTGAGGAACAACGCGAAACGCTGTTCACCTGCGATGTTGTTGAGCCGATTGTGACTTCGCCACAACGCGACATAACGTTCCCTGGACATGATAACGATGTGCGCGGTCACGTGATGAGAGAGGAACGTAAAATCTCCTGTCGATTCGAGCACGCCTGACCAGTTTTTGCGACGATACGCTTCATCAAACTCGGGAATATGTTTCTGGATGAGGCTTTCGGTCCAAGCCACGATCTCACTGCTTTTGGGCGCCCGATTGTTCCAGATCACGGTAAAGAGTGTGTCCGGTTTCAGGATGCGGCGGATTTCTGGTAAGGCGAGTTGGGGGCCAGCCCAGTGGAAGGCTTGCGCCGCTACGGCCCAACGCTGGGATTGATCTGGTAAGGGAATCGCTTCAAACGTTCCCTTGATCCATCTGGTGGCAGACCGATCCGCCTGCTGCATCATCGCCTCATTGGGCTCAATCGCCGTTACAGACAGTCCACGCTCCACCAACAGCCTCGTAAAAATGCCTGTCCCAGCCCCGAGATCGACTACCTTGTCACCGGGCCCAATCGCTGCCTCGGCAAGGAGTGTCGCGAGTAACTGACCTGGGTACCCAGGCCGAGAACGCTGATAAACATCCGCTTGTGCGGAGAAATCGCCGAGCGTCATAGCCCTTCCTGCTGTTCCTGGATCCAGTCTGTCGTTCCCACGAGTTCAAACGAGTTCTCCGCGCAGCACGGTGACCGCCTGCCCTCCAAGATACACCCGCTCTTGATCCACCTGAACTTGAATCGCTCCCTCGCGAGCTGAAGCTTGTAGGGCGGTCAATGAAGTTTTACCAAGTTCTGTAGCCCAGTACGGTCCCAGGCAGCAGTGTGCTGAGCCGGTCACGGGATCCTCATTGATTCCCACCGCTGGCGCGAAGAATCGCGAGATAAAGTCATACTGCGGATCGTCCGAAAGGCTGGTGACCATCACGCCTCGAGTGGCAACCGCTTTCAATCGTTCCAAGTCCGGTGCCAGCGTGCGAACCTGCTGAGCATCCTCAACAACCACCAGATGATCGAACTGAGTCTTACCAACAAAGATCGGTGTAACCCGTAGCGACTCCAGCAGGCCCACAGGCGGCTCTACGGCGGTGGCAGGCGTCGCCGGAAAATCCATGGTGATCAACTCATTCTGCCAAGTGCATGTCAGCAGGCCGCTCTGAGTATGGAAATGAATAGGCTGATCGCGTGCATGGAGACGCTCCGTCCAAAGGGCATGTGCCGAGGCCAGCGTGGCGTGCCCGCACAGCGGAACTTCGACCAGCGGAGTGAACCATCGCAATCGATAACCTTCAGATTGTCGCTGAACGAACGCCGTTTCGGCCAGGTTCATCTCAGCAGCCACCGACTGCATCCAGTCCTCCGCGACGTCCTCTTCCAACCAGCAGACGGCAGCAGAGTTTCCACGAAAGGGACGATCTGTAAATGCATCGATTTGCCAGCACTTCACCGGGCGCATTATAAGCCTCTCGTTACCTAATCAGAGCGGTTGAGTCTCAAAGAACGCATTGACGTCGACACTCACCGGCAGCGACGGGTTCACCCCATCGGCTAGATACAGCCAGCTCGGCACAGTATTTCAGCAAAGGCACCCGGTTGAATTTAGCATTTGACAACCGGCAGATCCCGACAGGAACTGACACAACGAAACCCGAGGCAGCGGCCGCGCGCTTGCGGCGGCCGTCCACGGCGAAAGGAACTGCGGCAGAGTTCCGCGGGACCGATCCAACTGCCGCCTCGCTCGCTGCGCACCTGAGTTGGCACACGGTTCACCGGGTTGGCTGCCCGCGCATCAGACCTGCTGTAAAATTGCTCGTCGTACCAGTCGGCGCACCACTGCCAGACATTCCCCGCCATATGGTGCAATCCAAACGGTGACATTCCCAGCTGTCGGTTTACATCGCCCAGCGGCAGCGTTTGAGCCGTGTAGGTGGCGGTTCGGCGGTGCAGGCCGTAGACCATCTGATCATGATGGGGCGCCGTGTTACCCCAGGGATATGCCTGAAACTGAGGGCCTCTGGCTGCATATTCCCATTGCGCCTCGCTGGGGAGGAAGCAGTCAAAACGACTCTCATCCCGATTCACATCATTTGTCCAGTCATACCCATTGGCCCACAAAGAATAAGCATTGGCTCCGAACCAGGAGACCAAAATCATCGGCCATCTTTCGGAACCAGGCAGGGGTTCCCAACCGGCATCTCCCAAACGGATAAGAACATGCTCGTGCCGATCGTCCTCAGGCTCGAGGACAAACCAATCTCGCAAGACTTCGGGAGCAACCGGCCCCACGGAGTTTAGAAATCGACAGTAGGCGGTCGTCGACACAGGTTCCGCATCGATTAAAAATGAGTCGAGTTGCACTCGATGCTGCGGCTGTTCGTCGGGCAATGCGTTCGGCCAGGCGCAACCGATCTCGACGGTTGCCTCCGGCAGCACAACACATCGCATTCCATCGGAACGTCTTCGATACCATGCGTAGGGCCGAGTAGTATCGATCCGCTCCCAAAGCTCCGTCCGATTGGATGACAGCCCCTCCCAGCGACCGCCCAGTTGTGTAAACGGGACCGAGACCGTTAGGGGAGGCTCCGGCACCGCTCGCCGCCAGCGCTTCCGCTGAGGCATACCGGTGCCCTGTTGAAGATAAACCAGCTCTGCCAAATCGAGGAGCCGAAACGGCTGACGTGCGAAGACAGCTTTGTACACCGAACTGGGTGGATCATTAGGCAGTGTGACCTGGAAGACCTCTTCAAGATCCATGAAGAGCTCAACCAGTTCTAAGCTGTCGCAATGTAGATCTTCAATCAACCGATCACTCAACGAGACGTCGCATCTGGCGATATGCAGTTGCTTGGAGACAATGTCACACACACGCTGCTGGACCTCGGCAAGCCGGAGACGAGCTTCAGTAGACATCGATTTGTAAACTCCTCAATGAATTGCTGCTGATCGCACGACGTGATACGTGGGCAGGTTGCCCCACGCAAACAACCGGCGTCACCTCCGCCGCAGACCAGCGATGCTCGCAACAGCGGTGCTGCTCTCCGCAGCGCAGTGTCCACCGAGTGTGAGGCGAGTAAACCTGGGCATCCGGTCGAGCCGCTAAGCTACCTATCGTTGTCGCAACCCGTAACTGTAGCAACCGATCGTTCAGCGCCGCGGCGGCCGTTGGCAGCTCCACCGGGCTCGTAACCAATGAGCTCAGCTAGACACAGCCGAGTCATATGAACGGTCAGCAAAGATTTACCCAAGCATCGCCGTGCCGATTCGCTAGCAGCGTTGCAGGCACCACTCGCAGGCAGCCTTATCAGACTCGATCAGTAGAGTTTTCCGCCCAGGGGCACCTCGCGGTCGGGACGCAGCAAGACGACATTTCCGTGCTCATCCGGCACACCCAACGTCAGCACTTCCGACCGATGCTTGCCAATCGGCCGGGGCGGAAAATTTACCACAGCAAGCACTTGCCGACCGATGATTTCCGCATGTTCGTAGTTGGGCAAAAGCCTGGCCAATGACTTTTTCGTACCAAGTTCCGATCCAAAGTCGATCATCAGAATGTGAGTCGAGTATCGCCCTTGCGGAAATGGCTGAACCTCAACGACTCGACCTACCCGAATGTCCAGTTTCTCAAAGTCTTCGATCGTCGCCACGTTCTCGTCCACCCAACCTCACCTTTTGCTTCTCACCGACACCCGAACCCACACTGCCAGCTTGCAACCGCACCTGCCTGACCTCAAAGCAACGTTTAATCAGCAGAATGCTCGGAAAAATATCCCTTCATCCGTAAGTGCACAGCAGCCCGCCACGCCACGGCGGCATCACCGCCGCAGGCCGGTGGTTTCATCGGGAATCACGACCTGAGCCGTTCCCGTGCATCCGCGAACGCTGTCACAGCGTCCGCTGGCTGACAGCAATCGGCCGTCCGCCAAACCTT
>CALELC010000303.1 GCA_937904535.1 uncultured Planctomycetaceae bacterium | reverse complement strand
AGCCGCAGTCGGCGGCTGCAGCGCGGTAGAAATCGTGATGGTCCAGCAACGCTCGCATCGCGGTTTGTCCGCCAGCGCTGCCGCCGTAGATGCCAACTCGCGACAGATCCATCCAGGGCCGCTGCTCAGCCGCCGCGCGGATCCAAGCGATGCGATCGGGAAAGCCGGCGTCTTGTAGGTTCTTCCATGCGACGGAGTGGAACGCACGGCCGCGATGGTTGGTTCCCATGCCGTCGACCTGCACGACCACATAGCCGAGTCGTGCAAAGGCTTGTTGCCGGCTCAGCCTGCCAAACGACTTGGGCACGAACGCTCCGTGCGGCCCGGCGTACACCTCTTCGACCACAGGATATTTCTGCTCGGGGTTAAACGGCTGGGGGCGAATGATGATGCCGTAAATCTCGGTCCGGCCGTCGCGTCCTTTGGCCACAAACCGCTCCGGCATCGACCAGCCGCTTGCCACTAGTTCGCTGGCGTCGCCCTGTTCAAGTGTCGTTATCAGGGAACCGTCGTCGCTGCGGCGGAGTTCGGTTACCGGCGGATGATCCACTCGCGACCAAGTCGCCAGGAACCACTGCCGGTCGGGAGACCACTGGATCTCATGCGTGCCATCGGCCTGGGTCAACTGCATCATACCGCTGCCGTCGAAGTTCACACGGCACAGATGCAAGTAGTAGGGATCCTCATCCGCGCGGAGGCCGCTGGCGAGAAACCAGATCTGCTGTCGCTCGGCGTCGACGTGCTCGACGCTTCGCACCACCCAGCACCCCTGAGTAATCTGCCGCACGGGCTGTCCGCTAGCGACGTCGTACAGCCAGAGGTGATTCCAACCGTCGCGCTCGCTCATCCACAGCAGTTCTTTGGTCTCATCGAGCCAGTGCCGCCAGGTTTTGTTCGTGTAGTCGATGAACGTGGCACTCCGTTCTTCAACCACCACACGCGTTTGGCCGCTACCGGCGTCCAGGGCGATGATTCGGTACAACTGATGCCCGCGCTGGTTGTAATCGAAATAGCACTCGCTGCTATCCGCCGCCCAGCGGACGCTCAGCCGGCCCGATTCGTTGAAGGCTTGCGGAAACAGTTCATTGCTGACCTGCAAACGTTGGCTGTCCCGGTGTTCCTCGTTACCGGATGCTTCAGTACCGATCCGAAACAAAACCGGACGGACCTGCGGCAGTTCATCCCCTGGTTTGGCGTACGTGATTTCTCGAGTCACCGGTTGGACTTGGTCTTGAGGAGAGGACTCAACCAGCGTGATCCGTCGCTGCTCGGGTTCAAGCACCCGCGCGAATACCACGGCTGACGAGTCGGGCGACCAGTGGACTGGGCCGCGATAAGGATGTTGGCTGTCCCCGTCATCGGTGAGCTGGATTTCGGTGCTATCGCTGAGCCGAGTCAGGATCGCATTGTGCTCACGGAAGTCGAGCGACCACCTGCCATCGGGAGAACGCTGCCGTCCGCCGCGAAAATCACGCGTTTCATCTGCGGCACCCTCGAGCGCGGCCTGTGACGGGCCGTCGATTTCGATCGCTGGCTGCAAGGCGCTGGCTTCGATGATTGCGATCCTGCGGTCGTCCTGATCCGTTATCAGCCACACATGGCCTTCATAGGTGTTCTGAAGACGTTGACCGCCAGCCGGCAATTCGCCATAGGGTTGTCGACGGTTTTGTGAATCGATCCAGAAGAGTTTCAGTGGCTGATCCAGGCGATTGGAGAGCTCCAACCGCAGCGGCGCACCCGACGAGCGCGACCGCAACCGACGCAGCGGCAGGTTGGAAGTCCGCAGCGGTTCACTCGCGGCTAATCCCATCTTTTCGAGCGAGTCCGTACGCTGGATGTCCCCGCTCTCCGCGTCGACCAGCACGAACTCTTGCTTGCCGTCCTGCAGCTCCACGGCATACCAGAACCGTGTCCCACCCGGGAGCCACTGCGGTCGCACACGATCGCGGATCACGCCACCACGGTTGCCTTCAGCCGCTGCCAACGCTTGTTCGATAGCAGGCTCCCACTGACTCGCGACTGTCTCTGGTGTGGCGAAAGCGGCGGCCAAGACAACGCCGGCAAGGAGGCTAGGTATCCTGATCACGTCATGCTCGGGTTGGAGTGGTATGCCGCAAAGTCCTCAGCTAAGCACCACGGCAAATATCTTTCCGCTGAATTGACTTGTGTTCCGAATGTCGGAAGAACGAAGAGCTCGTTCGGCTCCGTTGGACATCGCAGGTTCTCATGCCGAAGGCCTGGAAAGCCATTAGCCCTGGGTCGCGCAGCGCACCCAGGGAAGAAAGGTGTCGGAGAAGCGATTGTCGACCCCGCAGGGGTCGTAGCAACTGCTGGAGGTTGGCGCCTGGTCTGATGCACGCGTTGCAGCTTTCCGGCCCTGCGGGGTTGATGGACCTACGATTCATTCGTTTTCCGGCGGTGTTCGCTGCGCTCGACCGCCGGCTAATGGCTTGAATCCCTGCGGGA
>CALELC010000302.1 GCA_937904535.1 uncultured Planctomycetaceae bacterium | reverse complement strand
CAACAATTGCCGAGCGACGCCAGCGGCGCAACGAGAATCGCCCACGCCGTGACCACGGCGGTCAGCTGTTCGGCAGGGAGCTTCAGCAGGCGATTCATGACCTCATCTTAGGTTCATGGCGTGTGACAAGGCAAGCAGCTCGCCTTGTGGTGCGCCGAGCCGCCGTTCTGGCTACGTCGATGCCGCTCAGCGTTTGGCGGTGCGTACTGGCCCATCGAGCAATTGTTCGGTGACGCGAGCGCGGTATTCCATCAGGCTGTTGTGACCCTGAAACCCAACGACCGTTTCGTCCCAGTCGAGCTGCTTGCTCAGCACACGGCCGGCGTCGATGTCAAACCGAATGGTTCCATTGCTCAATTGCTGAACGATTTGGGCTTTGACCGAAGCTTCTTCGATCGGAGTGAGGATTTCGCTGCGGATTTTGAGCGTTGCCACTCCGGTCTGAACTTTTTCAAGCGTGTAGGTGTCGCGGGCTTTGACCACTTTGATCTCGCCCGATTCAGCCCGAGCCTTGATCTCGCGCGGCACGCTCCAGGAGTGGCCGACGGCGATCGGCTCTTCGGGCAGCGGCAGCGTGAGTCCGCCCATGCCGAGCTGAGATTCGGTTCCGGCGTGGGTTTCGCGGCCGGTTTCCTGACCGCGGGGATTGATGGTGACGGTCGAGAGCGGTGTTTTCAGTTGCTTGGCGACCGTTTCGAAGATGACCGGAGGCTCATCGCCCGAGTTGCTGTTCCAGCGGATTTCTTCGGCATCACCTGCCTGCTGCGTCATCTCGACCGATTGCACGGAGTGCACGAAGGTGATGGCGCCGTCGTCCTTAACTGTCCTGACTTCCCAAAGTTTCTCGCTCACGGTATGAACGTGCGAAACTTCCTCGGCGCCGCGGATCCGGGTTTTGGTTTTGGCGACGTGCGTAACCTGGTAGCGAATCGACTCGTCCGGCGAGAAACGGTAACGCAGTAAATAGGTGCCGTCCGCTGCTTTTCCATCGCTCGTCGCTTGTGCTGCCGCGGTCCCCGCGAGCGCGCCGGCTGAGACTAGGATCAGTCCGAGCATCCGCGCTAGTAAACCGTTTGTCATCATTTGCCTCCGTGTCTAGCTGATTCGCTCCGTCGAAAACCAAGCAGCATCAACCATCGCAGAAACACGCGGTGGCGGCAACGCCGATCCTTGCAACCCTCCTGATAACTCAGCCCGAGCGTGGACTCTATGGAACTGATCGAAATGGTTGTTTTGGCGATCGTTCAGGGGATTGCCGAGTTTCTACCGATCAGTTCCTCCGGGCACCTGGTGATCATCGGAGCGATGTTGGGCGAGACCTCGGACTCAGCGGCGGTGGAGATCATTCTGCACGCCGGCACGTTGGCGTCGATCTTGGTGATCTACTGGCGCCGGATCCTGAGACTGCTGACCAGTGATCGCCGTGTGCTGCCGTTGCTTGTGCTCGCGACGTTGCCGGTGGCGGTCATCGGTCTGGCGATCAAGATGTATTCCGAGTCGCTGCTTAAGAGCCCGCTGTTGGCGGGCTGTATGTTGCTGGTCACGGCAACGCTGCTGTGGACGCTGCGGCGGTTACCGCAGGGGCAAACGCAGTACCCGCAGATGCGTTGGTGGCAGGCGTTGGCGATCGGCTGTTTTCAGGCAATCGCGATTCTGCCGGGAATCAGCCGTAGCGGAGCGACGATTTTTGCCGGCCGTTTGCTCGGTTTAAACGGAGCAGATGCCGTTACCTTCTCATTCCTCTTAGCGATTCCCGCGATCTCAGGCGCCACCATCTTGGCCGTTAAGGATCTACGCGAGGAAGGTATCAGCGGTGATGATCTGACGCTGATGATCGTGGGCGCGGTGATCGCCTTTGTTGTTGGGATCTTTGCGCTCCGCTGGCTGATCCGCTGGAGTCGTAAAGAGCAGCTCCATTGGTTTGCCTACTGGTGCGCTCCCGTTGGCGTCTTAGTCATTGTGCTGCATTTCGCCGGCCTACTGAGCTAACGCTGAGACCGCGTCTCCCAAATCTTGGCACCAGCTTCTAGCGTCGCTGAGACAGACCAGTCCACCTTCGAAAACCTGCGTCAAACACCGCCTTTTTGGGGGTCGCGGTTCTTTTCGGACAACCTCCCGTGAAAAGTGTGGACAGACGTTTAGGAGCCGGTTAGATTGGGGGGTGACGTTGCTGCCCCTGACGGCAACGGGCTCTCCGACCGTGCGTTGGCTACGCGATTGGGCTGGGGCGACGCGTGGAATTTCAGTGGAGTCCGTTTGCGCCGTGGCAGTTTTTATTGGTGCCAGTCGTTTCATTGGATCCCTGCCTTATGGACACTACGCATTCACTCACGGCACGTCAGCAAGCGATCTATGACCTGATTTGTAGTCTGATCATTGAGCGCGGCTACGGTCCCACGGTTCGCGAAATTGGCCGGCACTTCAATATTCAAAGTCCCAACGGAGTGATGTGCCATCTCAAGGCACTGGAACGCAAGGGACTGATCATTCGTCACGCCAAGCAGAGCCGCGCGATTGAACTGGTCGATCCCGTGGACCGCCAGGCTTTCGCGATGCCGATGGCGGGCGTGGTAGCAGCGGGAGCGACGACGCTTGCTTTTGAGCAGAACGAGCGGATTGACCTCGGCGAAATCCTTTATCGCCAAGATCGCTTTGTGTTGCGCGTCTCGGGAGATTCGATGATCGACGCGCACATCGCCGATGGCGATTATGTGATTGTGCAACCGGCCGAGCGAGCGGAAGCTGGGCAGATGGTCGTGGCGCTCACGCCCGAAGGCGAGGCGACGCTGAAGTATTGGTATCCCGAAGCGGATCGCATTCGCTTGCAACCGGCTAACAGCGAAATGAGCCCGATCTATGTCAAAGAAGCCAAAGTGATCGGAATCGCTGTCGGAGTGGTCCGCAACGGAATTTGATGATGCCCAGACGGCACTAGCGCAACGGAACGATGGTCAGCGTGGTGCGATACCGTTGGCCGCCGCGATAGATCACCACCGGGACCTCTTGGTCAAAGGGCGTCAGCCCGACCCGAGTGACGAGGTGATCATCGTCCTCGATCAGCGCGCCGTTGAACTCCAGGATCACATCGCCGCGTTGCAAGCGTGCTTTCTCGGCAGGTGAACCGGGGCGGACTTCCTTCACCAGCGCACCGTAGGGCGTGCCGGTCGTGCGAATCGAGTCGGCGGCCTGATAGGCGGGATCGAGCGTTACGCCCAAGTACCCACGTCGCAGCACTCCGTGCTGCACCAGTTCCTCGGCAACCCGCATCGCCATA
>CALELC010000301.1 GCA_937904535.1 uncultured Planctomycetaceae bacterium | reverse complement strand
AGCTCGGGAAGGCTTGGCAACGGCGGATATCGCCGTCGAGACCGCACAGGCAGCGCTAGCCGACGAGCAGCTGGCCGAACGCTACGAACCGTTATCGCCACAATTTCCCCAGGAGAGCACCGGTCGCCGCCGGGCACTGGCGCAGTGGATCACGTCTCGGTCCAATCCGCTGACCGCCCGTGTAGCGGTAAACCATATCTGGATGCGGCATTTTCGCTCGCCGCTGGTGGCCAGCCTGTTCGACTTTGGACGCAACGGCGCACAGCCGACACACCCGGAACTGCTCAACTGGCTAGCCGTGGAGTTCATGGAATCAGGCTGGGATATGAAACGCCTCCATCGCCTGATGGTAACGAGCGCAGCGTATCGGCGAGTTTCGTCGGTAGGGGACGCCCATGAAGCAGAATCAGCCGACCCGGAAAATAGGTTGCTGTGGCGAATGAACGCATGGCGGATGGAGTCTGAGGTGGTGCGTGACAGTCTGCTCGCAGTGGCCGGGCGCCTTGATGCGAGGCAAGGCGGCGTCGAACTCGAGAACAAGGATGCGCTGACCACCAACCGCCGTACGTTGTACTACAGCAGTTATCCGGAAGCCGGCGGCAAGAGTGCAATCGGCGAACTGTTCGATGCTCCCGATCCGCTGGATTGTTATCGCCGCACGAGCAGCATCGTCCCCCAACAGGCCTTGGCGCTGACCAATAGTGACCTGGTTCATCAAGCGAGCGCGGCGATCATTGCCGCGTGGCAGGAGGGGAAAGCGGCAGCAGGCCCGGAGACTGATGGTGACGCCGACGAACGACTGATCGAAGAACTGTTCCAGCGGATTCTCTGCCGGTCGCCGAGCGAGGAAGAACGCCAACTCTGTCGCGAGATCCTAGACCAACAACGGCAGCTGGCCGCCGATCCGCTGTCCGCCGCGGCAGTTACCCAAGCCCGCGAAAGTCTCACGCGGATTCTGCTCAACCACAACGACTTTGTGACCGTGAGGTAAGCCATGCGCATTCCACGCCAAGCGTTTTTCTCGGATCTCGGAATGGGCATGGCCGGGATGGCACTGGGGGCTCTGTTGGCAGAAGACGGCATCAGTCGTGCAGCGGAAACGCCAACGTTCGGAGCCTCTGGAGCGACGCACTTCCCGCCACGTGCGAAGTCCGTTATCTGGATTTTCCTCTCCGGTGGCTATAGTCACATGGAGACCTTCGATCCGAAGCCCGCGCTCAATCGATATGCGGGGATGACATTCGATAAGACTCCGCTGGAGAACCCGCTCGATTCACCGCTGCACCACAAGCGGTTTCGCTCGGTTCCCTCAGAGGAAATCAACGTGCGCGATGTCTATCCAACGATCTACCCGATGCAGGTCGATTGGAAAAAGCATGGCGACAGCGGCATTGAGATGACCGACTGGTGGCCGCATTTGGCTAAGCATGTCGATGATCTGTGCTTGGTGCGCAACATGTGGACCACCGACAATGATCACGCCGCAGAGAACCAGTTTCACACGGGGCGCCATAAGCTCGACGAGTCGCAGCCCAGTATTGGCGCCTGGGCCAACTATGGTCTCGGATCGCTGAACGACAACCTGCCGAAGTTCGTTGTGCTCGGTGGTCCCACACGATCCGAAACGCGGGAATCCATTGATGCTCTTTATCTTGGGCCGCAGTACACGGGGATTCCCCTATCGCTCGACCCAGCCCGTCCGCTGGCCTTCGCTCAGCGGCACGCCGGGCAAACGCTTGAGCAACAGCAAGCTGAGTACGAGGCAATTGGCAAACTGAACGCGCTGGCGGCGGTGGAGTATCCCGAAGACCAGGATCTGCGAGCGCGGATTCGCTCTTATGAACTGGCGTTTCGGATGCAGGCCGCGGTTCCTGAGGCGGTCGACCTGGGGCAGGAATCTGAAGCCACGATGAAACTCTATGGGCTCGACAACGATGCCACCCAGGTCGCCGGCAAGCAGCTGCTCGCGGCGCGGCGGCTGGTGGAACGTGGCGTGCGATTCGTACAGGTGTTTCCTTCAGCCTACGGCGCCTGGGATTCACACCAACATCTCAAAGACAATCACACACGACTTTGCGCCACGATCGACTTGCCCGTTGCCGGGCTCATTCAAGACTTAAAACAACGCGGATTGCTGGACGATGTCGTGGTTGTGTTTGCGACCGAATTTGGGCGGACTCCGGGTCTGGAGCTGCGGGGCGGCGGCACCACAGGGCGTGACCATCATCCAAACGGTTTCACGATCTGGATGGCTGGAGCAGGTCTCAAGCGTGGTCACGTTCATGGTGCCACCGATGAACTCGGCTACCACGCGCTGGGTGATGGTCACTACGTAACCGATCTGCATGCCACCGTCTTGCATCTGCTTGGCCTGGATAACCGCCGACTGGAAATCCCCGGTCGCAAACGCCTGGACATCGATCACGGCCGCGTCATTCAGGACATATTGACGTAAGGAAGTCGCTGAATCTCAACGTCCGGCAAGCCAATAAACTTGAGAGGGGGTGGCTGTATAGTTACACTGCCAGTGGCATTTGACTTTGCGTCAGGCCACCGAGTGATGCCCCGCCTCTGACAATGTGCCCATCGATGCCGCGGTCTCTTGATTCACAGCCCACTCGGGTAGCCAACCCTGCTGGCCAATCACAAGCCGAGAACCAGCCGCGGCCCGACGCCCAAGGACAGGCGTCGACGCAATGTGTGAAAGCTCCGGAGATCACCGTCTCTTCGCGGTCGCCGATGTCAGGCGCAGAAGAGCCGTTTGCCGCCGAGTTGCCGCTGGAGCAGGACTTCAGCGCTCGGTTTGAGCGGCATGAGATGATTGGCCGCGGTGGCTTTGGGCTGGTGTATCGCGCCTACGACCGTAAGCTCGGGCGGTTCGTGGCTGTCAAAGTACCGCATCGCAGTACACTGGATGATGGTTCCAATCGGCGACGAGTCGAACGCGAAGCGGCCGCAACGGCGCGATTGCGGCATCCGCATATTGTGACCCTGCATGATTTTATTGCCAGCGGCGCCCACTCGCTGTTGATCAATGAACTGATCGAAGGCGAAACGCTCGCTCAATTTCTGGCTCGATTTCCCCAGGGCTGCGAAGTGCGCGTCGCGGCCACCGTCGTGCAGCGGATCGCGCAGGCCGTACAACATGCCCATGATCACAACGTACTGCACCGCGATATCAAGCCGTCGAATATCTTGCTCGATACCACAGTCGCCGATGGAGAGCTTCCCTTCTGTCCACGGCTGACCGATTTTGGCGTTGCCAGAATCCTGCGTGACGATGATGTGACGGAGACGAGTTGGCAATTTGTTGGCACGTGGCACTACACTCCTCCGGAGCTCCTCGACTACAAGCCAGACGGCCATACCCGTGCGAGCGACATCTATTCGCTCGGCGTCGTGTTTTATGAATTGCTCGCCGGCCGTCGGCCTTTCGACGCGACCGTGCCTGGGAATCTTCATAACCAAATCCGTTCCGGGAACTTCATCTCGCCCCGTGTGTTGCGTGCTGAGGTTCCCCGCGATTTGGAGGCGATCTGTTTGCGCTGCATGGCGATCAATCCCAGAAGTCGATATGCATCGGCGGGTGACTTAGCTGCCGATCTGACTCGATTCCTCAAGGGTGAGCCCGTCGTTGCTCGCTTGCCCGGGGCAGCTGAGCGGTCGGTGCGGTGGATGCGGCGTTACCCAACGCAGGCGGCGATCGTTTCGATTTCGGCGGCCGCAGTGGCGACGGTAATGCTCACGGTGGCTGTGATGAACCACAAGCTTTCGAAGACCAATGCCGAACTGCAGGTCACCAATCAACAACTGAAATCTGCTCTGGATGCCGGTCGCCGCACACTGGATGACTATGAGCAGATGATTTATGCCGGTGATATGGCCAAAGCAGCGGTCGCTATCCAAGAGACGCGACTTCGGGATGCTCGGGCCATTCTGGATCGTTACGCGACCGGTACGCCGCTGGCACGTCATCGCGATGTTGAATGGGCGCATGCTCATTTTCAAATCTCTCGCGACGCGGCGACTGTATGGAAGACCGATCGATCTTTGTACTGTATCGCCCAGTCCGATCGCCTGCTCGCGGTTAGCGGGGCGGCCAGTGAGATCACACTGCTGGATCCAGACAGCGGAATGGTGGTTGCCCAGTGGCAGACGGGGCAAACGGAAGTTAATTCGGTTGTACTCGATCCGGACAGCGGGCGGTTGTGGTGCTCCGGTGATAATGGGAGCGTCCACGCCTACGACATCCAAACTCAGGCGCCCATCTTTCGAGAGAAGGTTTTTGAAAACGGATTGGCGTTTGATCTGCTTCACTTTCCCAATCTGCAGCAATTGATTTGTTTTAGCAGCGATGGCACCGTCGCTGCGATCAATCACTCAACCGGCAAGGTTCTCCGTCGCTGGCCTGCATTGCAGCAAGGCACCCGGTCCCTAGCTTTTGCTGGCGCACGTCAATTTGCGGTGGGGCATTTCGAAGGCTACTTGCGCATCTATGATGTCGTCACCGGTGAACTGAAACAGAAGTTAGAACTCGAGGACCACAAAGTCATCCTCGTGATGAGATATGATCCTGAGACCCAGCGATTGTGGGTGCTGGCCGAGGACTCGATTCGCTATCTCGATCTTGAAACTGAGACTTTCTCATCGCCATGGCTCGCCCCCGATGAGTTGACGGCCATCGTTTGCGAATCGACTGGCCGATCGATTGTGGTTGCAATGGCCGGTGGCATCTTTCAACGCCTGCACATTGCCGATGATGGATCACTCTTACCAGCTGACTATTGGACCAATGAAGGCCAACGAGTGTTCGCGATCGCAGCAGATCGCGATGGTGGCCAGATCCTTAGCGCGGATGACAAAGGGACACTGCGCAGGTGGCACAGCGCCCCGGTAACGCATACCGAGCATCGCGGCCCGGAGAAATCAAAAAGCGTCCAGTTCGATATCATCCCCGATGGCGATCTCGAGGGCTGGCCGGAAGTGGTGAGTATCAATCGCACCCAAGTGTTTTCCCTGCCCACCGACACGGGGCAACGGCAACTCATCAATTACCATGGTCCCTCGCCGTTGCATGTGAGTGTTGTCGGCGAGCAGCAGCTATTGATCGGGAGCGATCAGCGACCCGCCCAATTGTTCGACGTCGTTTCCGGTACAACCACCAACTTGCCGGTGCACGGTTCCGGTAGCGCAAAACGCAGCAGCGATTGGCGCTGGATCTGCGGCGTGGAACCCAAGCTCGGCTACACGTGGCTGCTGGATGCCACCAATCAGACACTTCCGGAGCGACTGTCAGCGCATCACGCTCACGCAATCACCGTCGCCACCGAATATGACCGGGTGTTTTGGAGCGACGGCAATGCGCTGGTGTCCCGACGGTTGGTCAGCACGGATGCGCCACGGCACCATGCGACCTTTTCGCGAGTACCAAATTTCTTAGAGCTGTCGCACGATCAGCAACTTATCGCCGTTGGACTGAGCGATCGCGAAGTGCATCTTTGGGACTGGCAGCAGGACCAACGCAGTGGACCCGTGCTGATGCACCATGGCAGGCTGCATGCGCTGGCGTTCTCTCAAGGGGGGCGGACGCTGATGACGCTCGATGACGCAGGGGTGCTGAGATTTTGGAATGTCAAGACCGCCCAGCTGATGCTGGAAAAGCCCGTCCAGTCCACCTTGTCCGGCGACATCACCTACGCTCGCTTCTCTCCCAATGGCCGATTCTTAGTGCTTCTCTACAACAGACAGCACTTCGTGACCTTGCGATTGTATTGAGGTTGGAATCAAGCAGATGAAGGTTGGAAAGGAATGGTGAGTGCTACACAAACACCGATCTTGGGCACGCCTCACCAGAGCCAGGATAGCGGACTTGGCATTGATTATCGAAGTGAATCTGTAGTTACCAATGACCTTTGAACGCTGTCGCTGCTCGACGTTGAGATGCAACGAATGAGCACGC
>CALELC010000300.1 GCA_937904535.1 uncultured Planctomycetaceae bacterium | reverse complement strand
AATGACCACCTGACGAATAGCGGTTCTCGCTCAGCTGATTCACGCTCAACCGCCTACGGATTCTCGCGATTGTGCTGGCAAGGAGTTTTTGTTGCGTTAGCGCGGTTGCTGCGGGCGATGAATCGTTTGTGATGCAGGCGAGAGTCTGCGCCCGTTGGGTTTGGCAGTTCGGATTGGCGAGTCGCCTAACTGATTAAGCAGCGCGTGCGAAATGGAGTTTGCTGGAAATGCTCAGTCGATTTTCTCGGTCGCGTTTAGCCATCGCCGTGCTACTCAGCAGCGCTGCGACCGAACTTCAGGCGGAAGTTCCTAGCGACATACCGGCCGCCATTCTCCTTGCACAGGACGTTGCGTTACCGGGCGGCGAGCCAGCAATCATCGCTGAGGATTCGCCCCTAAGCGATGAAGCCCCGCTTTCCGAAATCGCTGAGATACACAACGGCCCCATTGCGTCATCCGCATCTCCCGCTTGTAGCTTTCCATCCGACGCAGGCAGTCGCCAGACCACCGCTGCGGAAATACAAAAGAAGCGTGAAGCCGCAGCATCGAAAGCAGCTCAGGCGTATAAAGGGGTGTTCTACGACAATGACTTCAGCTACCTACGCGATCCGTGGTACGACGGCTTCTACCCCGGCGAAGGACTGAAGCTGTTACCGATGCCCAGGGGCGGAGAAATTGACCTGGGAGGCGAACTGCGCCTGCGATACCACAGCGAGCACAACATCCGTGGCCAAGGACTCACCGGTCGCGACGACGATTTTTTGCTGACCCGCGTGAGACTATTTTCGAACTATCGCATTAATGATTACTTTCGCTTCTACGGTGAATATTTATACGCCGAATCAGGGGGTGAAACATTTGCGAGCCGTCCGATCGAAGTTAACCGTGGTGAAGCGCAGAACTTGTTCTTGGATGCTCATCTGATCTCGGAACAGGACCATTCCTTGACCGCGCGAGCTGGACGCCAAGAGTTGATTTATGGAAATCAACGCTTGGTATCGCCGCTGGACTGGGCGAATACGCGGCGCACCTTCGATGGCTATAAGCTGATGTACAGCGGCCCGAACTGGAATGTCGACGGGTTTTTCGTCAATCCCGTCGACCGTGCTGTCGCTACCCAAGGCACCAATCGATGGGACGGGGCCGACACTCAGACGCTTTTTTATGGTGTCTACGGGACCCGGAAGGATCTGGACCTAGGGCAGTTTGACACCTACTACCTTGGCCTCGACTACGAGCGTGCGGGTGCGAGCGTCCACACGCTCGGTTCGCGGCTCGCTGGCAGCTATGACTGGTTGCTGTATGAGTTTGAAGCGGGTGTACAGTTCGGTGACAACGCCGATGGAACCCGGCACGATGCAGGATTCTTTACCGCAGGGTTCGGGAAAAAGCTGGACCTGAACCTTGTCGGGAAGAGCTGGGCTCCCACTATCTGGACATGGTACGACTATGCGTCAGGTGAAGATGACTTCGCACAGGCTGGCCGCTTTGGCGACGGATTCGATCATCTGTTTCCCCTGGCTCACAAGTACAATGGATTCATGGACCTGTTTGGTCGACGAAACCTGCATGATCTGAACGCGCAGTTCATCACGCCAATATTCGGCGAACGCGTATCGCTGTTGCTTTGGTACCACTACTTCTTATTGGATAATTTAACGACGCCTTACAGCGTCACCATGGTACCGTTTAATACGGTTGCCCCCGCAGCTGATCGCGAATTAGGACACGAGTTAGATGTCCTGTTCACGATTAACTTGAACCCGCGCAACAGCATGCTCGTCGGCTACTCGTATTTTCACGCTGGCGACTATTATGACGAAACCAGCGGTGGGTTAGCGGGCAACAATGGCATTCCCAGCCTAGACGATGCTCACTTCTTTTATCTGCAATATCAGCTGCAGTTCTAATTGTCGCCGCATCAGTTCTCAGTCGCCGCACTGCGCGCTTCGGCCAACAGGCTTGCCAGTTCGGGCTTAACCAGCGACGCGGGCAATGCATAAGTGACGACCCGACCGGCACGGGCAATATTTAGCCCGACGACACGTCCCATGGTGTCAATCACCGGGCCGCCGCATTGATCCGGATCGAGCACAGTGTCGTGCTGCACGGCTTGTTCAAAGCCGCTCAAGCGACTACTGCGCGGCCCGTTGACCTTAACATCGTTGGCGGTCTCCTGCATCACGCCGAGGTCCTGGATCCTGGCAACAAGGTCCAGCGTGGTGCCTTCGCGGTTAATCGTTAGTCGCACCGTCTCACCGGGAAACATTCCGCGGAGGATCTCAATCACCGTGCTGCGACTGACCTCGTTGCGACCCTCGACGGCAATGATGCGATCACCGATTTGGATGCCAGCAGCGGCAGCACCGCTACCCTCGTAGATGCTACGAACCGTTGGCTGTCCGGGCTCATCATCCATCATGATCCCCAGCCTGCCGTTGTGCTCGACGGGACGGGCGTGAGCGCTGACCACTCCGAGACCGATCGGCGTTCCGCCGCGACCTATGCTAATCAGAAAGCTGCCGATCGCGGACGGGTCTTCGTCAGCCAATTCAATCGGTTGTAACGGTTCGCCCGCACCTTCGAGACGCAACAGGGCCAGGTCGCTTTGGCGACGAACGGCTGCGACTCGGGCAGGCAGTAGTCTCGCGTCGGGCAAGCGAACTCGGATCGGGTCGCCCGAGAGTTCGCTGCGCTTCGTCAAAATGTAGCCATCGCTGCTAACAATCACGCCGAGGGCGACCGGCGTGCCATCGGAAACGACTTGCACGACCGACTGACCGGTCGACTGAGCCAGCGGCGCTACCAACCGCATCATGTCGCCGTTATCGCGGCGGCTCGATGTCCGAATACTGAACCGCTGCTTGAGAAAGCCCGGCAACTGCGGCTCATCAGCCGACGCGATCCCAGTCGAGAGGGAGGCAGCAGCGGCCGTCAGCAACAACGTCAAGAATAGCCTTGCGGGACGCAAGCCGCTCACCGACCGTCCTATGCGGTTCTGGCCAGCGAAGCTGGGAAACCACTTTCTGTGCATGCTCAGCGACCCATTGAGACAACATCTGCAAATGCTCCGGACGAGCTTGTGCATTCTAACGGCCTCCATCACGGGGAGCAACGTTTTGTCCCGGTGGAAACAGCGGTCGGGCACCTTGCCACCGCGTGCCGCGGGTGCATCTGTGCTGCCTGCGGAAGCTTAACCATCGATGCGTACCTGCAATCGACCGCCGCGTCGATCCCAGCCCACGATCTCGCCGCGGCCCGTCCACACCGTGCCGCTCGCTCGTTCAAAAGCTTCGACTCGCTGTCGCGGAATATAGAGTGACAGCGGCAGGGGGGGATTTTCGTGTTCCGCCCAGACGACCTGCTCGTCTGCGGCCAGCAGCACATCTTCATCACCGCCCAGCAGCGACCGCCGCCCGATGCGGGCGGACAACTCCAGTGGCAATCCAGCAACAGCGTCAACAAGTACATCGATCTGCTCGGGACTTGTCCGCACGCTGAGGATGTGGCTGATCGTTTCAGCAAAGGTGATGGTGTCATCGGCAGGAGCAGCATCACGTGTGACAGGCACAGGCAGTTCCGCGGTGAACTGGGCGGCCAGGCGGCCCGGAGCGAGTGCATCGGCTGTCATCGGATCCAGTGGCGGTACGACGGTGAGATAGAGTTCATCTTTCCAATCGACCAGGCCTGGGATGCCGACATGAATGCGAGCCACCCAGTGGAGCTCGTTGTGAGTCAACTTCAGAGAATAAGCAGCGACCGCCGGCAGCCGAGTGTGAAACTCATAGCGGGTGGTTTCATTCGCTGCCAATCGTGGCTGGTCCGCCAACACCAACTGCCGGGAGAACAGCTCATGCCGATGGGTCTTTTGATTGGTCCCGGTACCGGAGACGCAGACTTCCGTCGCTGTCAAATGGAAGTGAATAAACTGCGGCTCAATCGCCGTCGCTGGTCGCAGCGAGAAGTAGCCGCGAAGCTCTTCACCGGGTGACAGTCGTAACTGGTCGAGGTGAAAGTTCACCCGCCCGACATACATTTGGGGCAGCCATTTGAAGACCAGCAGCAGACCTCCCGCAGCGCAGAGCAGCAGGACCGGAATCCCGATCAGGACGATCGGGATTGGTCCCAAAAACGATAAGGCGATGAAGATGAAGAACAGATTAAAAAAGAGAAAGAGCGCCAGCATCAAGATCATGGCCGGCGACCGTGGAGGTTCCACGTCGGGCGGTTGATAGTCGCCTGGTAGCACCTGAATCGGGACCGAAACCTTCGGATCGACCGCCCAGGGGATGTCTGCTGTGGCTTCGACAAAATGCTCGACGTTGAGCTGAAAGCCGTTGTAGGTCACCGGCCACGGCAATGTCTCCACTTCAAAGGCGTACCGCTGTGAACCTCCAGCGGCCAGTTCACCGCTGAAGAGCATCACCTGGGTGCCGTGCTCGCTGGCCACATTGCCCATGCCGCGGGTTTGCCAGCCTGCGTACACCGTCAGCGCCCGAATCCGCACGTCGGCGTCAGCAACCACTTGCAGATGCCCGCGAACCTTCTGCCCAGCCCGGTACGCTGCCGTGGGATCTTCGAGTTCAATCGATAAAGCGCATTTGCCCATTGCGGCCAGCCTGGTGTTGCACTTGATGGTAAAGAAAATACTGAATCGCTCGCAGATCGTCGCCAAACCGATTAACCAACTGCTGCGCCTCGGCAAGCGACATTTGCGGCACCTCGCCTGGACCCAGGCGTGCTGCGGCAAGCCGAGCGTTCGCCATGCGACGCACGTGCTGGGCATTGTTGCCCGGGCCGACCGGAACCGTGGTGACCTGATAGCCAGCGCGCTGCAGCGAACGCGTAAGATCGCGGTGGGTCCCCAACACCAATGGACGCCCGCGCCGGAAAAGTCGGCTCCGCAGCGGCCGAGCGATTCGCTGAGCCTCATCGATGATCAGCAAATCACCACGCAGCCGCCAGAGCTGCAGCCACCACTGCGGCGTCACCGCAGCAAAGGCGGGGAGGTAGATGAACGCCGCCTCCGAACCGACTCGCTGCTGAATCGTCAACAGGCGGGTCGATTTGCCTCGACCGCAATCGCCGATGAATTGCACCGCCGCTCGACCGCACCTGAGCACTTCGATGTACGGCTCGGGATCAAACACAGCCACTTGAGCACACTCGGCAGCGGTGAGCTCACCAAAGGGGTTGTAACGAAGGTTCCACTGAGCAAACGGGAGCCACGAATCCACTGGCATCAGCAGCGATCCAGGTGAGCAAAGGGAGGCAACTTGGCAGGTAAGCGCGCGGGCACTATCCAACCAGGACCCTCAGAAGTCCCGACTGGAAGACCACCGCGCTGGTATGATAACGACAGGCCGCCCCCCTGAGTGGCAGCTGGTTCGATTTCCACTTGAAACTGCTATCGCATGAGCGCCGCATCGCTGCGACCGAGTTTTTATTCGCCCAGTGGGGCTGTCCCGGTCGCTGCGTGGATCTTGTTGGCGGCGGTGCTGGTTCCGCTGGCATTTGCCAGTGGCCTGGTGTACTGCGCCGCGGTCGTTTTCATTCCCGCGGTCAAACTGCGGTGGATCGCATCGCTAGGCCTGGGATGGGTGCTCGGTAGTCTCGCGGCTCGGGTATGTCGACTGGGCAAAGTTCGCTCGGCGCTCTTCACGCTCTTTGCGGCAGGTCTAGCCGTTGCGGCGGCCTACTACGCGGCCTGGGGCATCCACCGCACCTTCCATCAGGCAGCGCATTTGGGTGTCCCTGTGCGGTTCAACGCGGCCCTATTGCGTGGGTTTTTGCCCACGGAAATTGCCCGCTGGATGCTCGTCCAGATCCGAAACGGCGGCGGAGGCATCGGAGGATTTCCGCTGGTGGGCGTGTGGCTGGTGGAACTGGGAGCCATTCTGTATTTCACGCGCACCACGTTCCTAGCCGCCCGCGACGAACGGCCGTTTTGCGAACCGTGTGACCGCTGGACGATCGGTCCCGAGGAAGTCGCGAACTTGCCCGTCTCAGCGGCCGATCCGGCGTGGGAGCGGGTGAAGGAGCTCGGCCCGGAAGCGATTCGGAAACTTCAACTGAGCAATGACGTTCACGAGCGGGTCGTGTTGTCGGTGCACCGGTGTCCGGATTGTGAACGCTCCACCTATCTCAATGCTGCTGGGGGCGGTTGGCACTCCGATGAAAATGGCGAGACGAGCTACCAGGAGACAACCG
>CALELC010000299.1 GCA_937904535.1 uncultured Planctomycetaceae bacterium | reverse complement strand
ATGGATTTGTAGGTATCGCAGGATCGGCTCGACGACCTGCTCACGCTGCACCGCAATCAGAATCGATGCCAATCCATCATTGACCGCCGCAGAACGCTCGCTGATCAGTGCGTTCCAAAGCGGCGCATCCGCCGAGGCGCTGCTGAGCCGATTGCGGATCGCTATTCGCAGCGTCTGCCGCAGCACCGGATCGTCGTGCTGGCCGTCGTGCAGCTGCTGAGCCAGCAACCAGACATCCTGCTCGTCGGCGTTGACTCTGCCGATCGCCTCGGCCGCTGCCCGCCTGACGTGCGGATTGTCGGCGGTCAGACATGCCACGACTGCTTGATGCAACGGCGCCGGCCACGCTTGCAGTTCACCGGCCGCGGCAAGCAACGGCACCTGTTCTCGATCGCTGCTGGCTTGCAGACGCGCACTCAGTTGCTTGGGATCCTTCAGAGTCGACGGATCCAGTGAGGCTGACACTGAGGTTGAGTTTGGCTTTTGCGCACTCGCTGCGGAAGCTGCTGGCTGATAGCGAATCTGCCAAATCCGGCCGCTCGTGCGATCGCGATCAGGATGATCCAGCGGAACCTCATAATGCCCGATGATCTTATTATAAAAGTCGGCGACATAGAGGTTGTGCTGCTGGTCCATCTGCAGGTCGACGGGCCGAAACCAAGGGTCGTCGCAGGTCAAGAAGTCAGGCAATTCCTGCCCCCGCGCGGTTGCTCCCTGATAAGTGAGCAGGTTGCGGTTGAGCCGCGAGGTCATCACGTTGCCGCTGAGCAACTGATGGCGGAGCGGTACCAGGGGCGAGTCTGAGGGAATGTACAGCACACCGGAAATGGCGGTGCTGCCGTGCAAGTGATCGACCATTGGTGGCAAGAACCCAAGACCGTCGTGAGGACGACCGAAGCTTGGATAGCAGCCACCCCGCACGAGTTGCGTGATCGGCTTGCTATGACAGTCGGCCGAGTACCAATAGCCCCATTCGTCGCGTGTCATGCCAAATGGATTCACTTGCCCCTGGGTGACCTGCTCGATTCGACTGCCATCGGGTCGAAAGCGAAACGTATTGCCAGATTCCAAGTAAACGGCGTGGCCGTCGGTACCTGCAACCGTGGAGCGATTGTTAAATCCATGACAGGCGTAGATCCATCCGTCACCGCCGTCACGAAGGGAGTTGACCATCCCATGAGTGTCGCGGCTGGTATCAAACGGGCCTAAGATCACGTCGCGCCGGTCGCACACTCCGTCGCCATCGGTATCGCGGAGGTAGTAGATATTGGGAATGCTGAAACAGATACAGCCTTCACCATAAGGCAACACGCCGATGGGAATATTGAGTCCATCGGCAAAGGTCGTGATGTGATCAGCGGTGCCATCGTGATCCGTGTCCTCCAGGACCACGACCGCATCGGTCGGACTGCCACTTGGCGCTGGCGTCGGATAGGCCGTGGTCTGAGTGAGCCACATTCTGCCGGATGGGTCGATCGCCATATTGAGCGGCTTAGCGATCTGCGGTTCCGACGCAAACAACCGGATTTCAAAACCCGGCGGCAAGTGAAAACTCTGCAGTTCATCGGCGGGGCTAAGCCATGGCGTTGGCCGCACCATCTCGCCATAAACCTCCGCCGCGGTTTGCGGTTCAGCCGCTCCGCCGAGGCTTGCAACCTCTGCGGATACGGCACTCCCCTGCTCTGCCGCGGCTACCAGCAAACACAAGTGCAGGCATCTGACGACCCTGTGACGGATCGGTAGCAACGCAAACATAAGCCGCCTGTTTCTAATGATCGTGATGAGAATGGCCAGCGTGGTAGAGTCGATCACGCTCATTGCCACGGGCAAAAATGTAGGCCACTAAGTCAATGATTTCTTCTTCCGTGAGATTGTTCAATAATCCTGCGGGCATGATCGAAACCGGCGACTTCACCTGTTCTTCGATTTCATCTCGCTGGATCGTGATCGGATCTCGCCGCGCCAGCGGATCCACCAAAACCTTGAGTTCCGTCGGGGTTTCTTCCAGAATGGAGCCGGTGACGATCTTGCCCGAATCGAGCAAGAAGTTGAATGATTGATACTTCTCATCGATCTCCACCGAGGGCTCAACAATCGATTTGAGAATGTGTTCGAGCGTATGCCGCGAGGCTTCCAGGGTTGCTAGATCGGGGCCGAGCTCATGGCCTTCTCCATTGAGTTTGTGACAGCCGACGCAATTGGCGGCACGGAACAGATTGCGCCCGACCTCAAAGGATCGTCCAGAAGGTAGCGGAGATACCTTGCTGATCAAATCGGCGTACTGCCATTCGGTGTTGCGGGCCGTCAATTTGAGTAGTTCGTCGTGCAATTCCATGGGATGCTCGGCCAGGTAAGCCTCTGGATTGGCCTGGTACTGCTCATAGTCTTCGACCACATACAGGGCGCCAAACATCCGTCGCCAGTGTCCCGGATAGGTGCAGACATAGGGGTAGATACCCGGTTCGGCCGGCGCCTCGAACAGCAGCGCTTCGCTCTGACCCGACGCCAGTAAGCGGCTGGCGAGCATCACTTTGGGTGACCGCGGAACGTAGTGCCGATCTTTTGCATCGGCATCGCGTGCGGTCGCTTCAGCGAGTTCGCCGATTTCTTCGAGTGCTCCCGGCTGCACAATCACAAAGTTGTGAGGCATGAAGTCGATGTTCGAAAACCGGAACTCGACCGGCCGACCCGCCTGGATGACGATCAATTCTTTGTCAAAGATCATCCGTTCCTGCACGGTGCCGACAGCGATCACGCGCACATCCAGATTCTGGAGTCGCGTTTGGATTTCCGTTACGCGCTCGGCCGGCAGGCGTTCTGCCAGCGAACGGACCAGTTCCACTGTTTCAGTTGCCGACTCACCGGTCCGGCGCTGTGCCGGCAACTCGCTGAGGTAGCCGAGCAGATTGTCGACCAGATCGCCAGCACCATCGGCAGGACGCTGATCCGGCGGAATCGACTTCAAAACCCGGATTGCAGCGGGCCGGCTGTGGCCGCCCTTGATGAGCGTCGTCAAGTCGTTCCACTTGTCCTGATACCGGTCTGGTAGCATTTCCAGGGTGCTAACGGCGATGTCGCGAATCGATTCTTCACCGCCCAGCAAGAACAACCGATCGGGAGCGATCGCTTGTTTGCGCAGCCGGGGACCCGACCAGGTCACCTCCAGGCCGTCGCCTCCTCCGTTGTCAAAGTAAGTCACAACGAGCTTGTGATGCCCGGCGGTCAGATCGATTGTTCCCGACAATTCCCGCATGCCGTGCAAGCCGTCATTATCAACAATCAGTTGATCGTTGATATACAACCGCGAGCCGTCGTCGGAGTTGGTCGCGAAGGTGTACTTGCCGGTTCGCGGCACCGACAGCAGCCCCGTGAAACGCAGCGCGAACCCGTCCTCCTGCGTGCGCTGCGGGACGTTCATCGAGATCTGTTCGGCGACGCCGGTGGTGGTCGGAGTCAGCTTGTCGAGGGTTTCAACGGCAACGTTGGGAGGATTGGGATAGTAGAACTCGACCGAGATTCCGGGAGTCGGTTCAGACGCGGCTACGGACGTTTCTCTTCCGCTGACATGATCAAAGATCAGGTTCCGGATCTCGGGATACAGACTGGACCGCAGCGTTGGATCGCTCAGGTGAGTGACGGCCGTTAGCAGGTCACGCTGATTCTCCCGGCTGCTTGATGCCGCATAGAACGCGGCACTGCCGGAACCATCGGCTTGGATCAGCAAGGCAAACGAGAGCTGGCGTGTGCGGGCTTCTTTTCCGCTGAGTGCCAATTGCTCGATGCGGTTCCGGAGCGGCTTGAGATCCTCGGCAGATTGTTCAAGCAACCACTGCCCCAGTCCGGCGAGCGAGTCGGCTTGCAGGGCGGCATCTCGTTGTTCCAGCAGTGTCAGGGCGAGGTCCAGCGGGTTGGCCTGATTCAGTTCGGCCAGTCCACGGAGCGACTTGCCAAGCACATCGACTGGCACGTCGCTGCGACTCAGGATCGCTTCATAGATAGCGGCCGACGGCGGTAACTTCGCCAGATCTTCGGGCCCGGCGTGCTGCAGTGCGTAAGCCAAGGCGGGCGCGGACAATGTCTGCCCAGCACCGATGGCGTCATGCACCAGTTTGGCGATGCCGAGGCGGTCACCAGCGTATTTGAGTACCGTCTCGAGTTCCGGATCGGTCGGTTGGGTCATGACCTGGAACAGGATCTCGGCGGCTTCCATACCCGAGAACTCGGCGGCCGCTTTCACGGCTTCGGCACGGACCAGTGGTGACCCGTCTTGTGCTGCACGGACCAAGAGCGATGACCACTGCGGCACCTGCCCTGCCCAGTGTCCCAGCGTCCGCACCGCAGCAGCCCGGACCCGCGGTTCCTCGGCGCGCATCACCGTGGCCAGCAACGCAGGCTGCGGTACGCGGTGTTCTTCAAACACCCACAAGCATTCTAGAAGTGCCTGAGCATCGTCGGCGTTGCTGACGTCGCGCTCGTCGGCCCATTCCAGGACCTGTGTCACGACATCGGCCGTGGCCCGGCCACTGAGTTCGATGCGGGCACGGTACCGAGCTGCATTCTCTTTGGCGTAGAAGGCATCGCAGACGGTGGCAATCGGTTGGTCTTTGAGTCGCAGCGGCTTGACGAGGGGCCGATCCTTATAAGTCACACGGTAGATGCGTCCGTGCTGATCGTCGCGATTAGGGTCACGCATGTTGTGCTGCATGTGACCGATGATCGCATTGCTCCAGTCCGCGACATAAAGTGCTCCGTCGCCACCGATCTCCACATCACTGGGGCGGAAATTGGGATCGTCTGACAACAGAATCGGCTCGATTTCGACCGCGGGGATGTCGGCTCCCGAGGACTTGACTTCGTGCTGCAGCACTCCCAGTACACCGATCGTATTGCAGATCAGGAAGTTGCCTTGGTTGGCTTCGGGGAAGTGGCTGCTGGACAGGATGCCGGTCGCGGCAACCGGACGCACACGCTGTTTGAACCACTGCTTGTTGCCAAGTCCTTTGCCGATGTTGATATAAGATCCGGTTCCCGTGGTTCCATCATTGGCAAACTGATAGCCCCATTGGTCAAAGACGTCGCCGTGTGGGTTGGGACCGATCGGGAAATGAAACTCCATCTCGAAGGTGCGAGGGTTGAAGCGGTGAACCCCTGATTGCCCCGAACGATAGGTGCGTGTGGGCGTTTCGATTGCAGCGACATTGAAGATTCCGCGCGACCAGTACAGCCAGCCGTCCGGCCCGAGCAGCATCGCATTGGCCGAGTGATGGGAGTCGGCGCTGGAAAGGCCTTGCAGCATTCGCACCTTCAGGTCTGCCTTGCCGTCACCGTCGGTGTCTTTTAGGAACCACAATTCCGGGAGCGCGGCGACGATCATCCCGCCGCCCCAAAACTCAAAGCCGGTGACGCTATTGAGTTCGTCCGCAAAGATCACGCAGCGGTCGGCGACGCCGTCACCGTCCTCGTCACGCAGGCAGAGGATGCGGTCGGTGCGCGGCTGCGTTGGGTTCCAGTGCGGGTAGCTCGGCCAGACCGATACATACAGATGGCCATCGGGATCGACGGCCATCTGCACCGGGTTGACCAGTTCGGGGAACATCTCTTCGGAGGCGAACAGGTTGACCTGCATGCCTTCGGCCAACTTCATCTTGGAGATCGCTTCCTGCCCACCGAGATAGGTGAAACTGCCGTCTTCCCGGTCGCCAGGCTTATTGGTTTGGACCTCCAGTTCCGGCGGCAGGTTGTCGTCCTTCACCACCAGTTCGCTGCCCCGAGCGGCCGCCCAAACTTGACGGTCGCGGTTGGCGGTCATGACGTCGAAGATCTCCATCTCGCGCATCATCACGTCCGCGTTGGACTGGCCGAACCAGGCGAGCTTCGAGCGTCCGCCAAACACGTTGTAGCCGTCGATCACTCGGTAGCGGCTAAACCAGTAGTAATTCCGCTCCTGAATCGCCTCGCGCAGTTTGGTTAACTGCGGCTCATCAAGCGAGAGCTCGGCACCGCCGAAGAGCGCGCGGGTGATCACGCCAGCCAGTGCGCGGCCGCCATCTTCGGACAGATGGATGCCGTTGATCGTCAGCGGTTGCTGCGCTTGGGCATAGAGTGCTTGGGTCGGATGAAACAGGTCAACGAAGAGGACCTGTTTCGCTTGGCAAATCTCCTGCATCGCTGCCGTGTAGATGGCCAGGTTGCGATTATTGGCCGATCCGTCCGGCAGATGGGGACTGTGGAGATTTTCGTGGGCGATCGGCGAAAACATCACCAGCCGCGGAGCGGTCTTCCCGTTGTAAGTCTGGGACAACATGCCGTCGATCGTTTCGGCCAAGTCGGTGCGGAATTGTGCCAGGCCCGCCTCGCCCCGCAGCGCCTCGTTGTAGCCGAAGAAGCAAAAGACAACGTCGGCTTGAACCTTGGTGAGCCATTGGTCGGCATCGCCAAAGTTCTCTTCGCGGCTCCGCGTCTTGAGTTCGTCGCCGGGATAACCGAGGTTGCGGAAGGTCAGATCGTGCTCGGGATACAACGCATGAATGAATGTTTCCAGCCAAGCATCGTGCTGCATCCGATCGGCCAGCGTGTTGCCGATGATGGCAACGTGGTCGTCTTTTTCGAGCTGCAACAGCGGTTCGGCGGCGTGAATCTGCGATGCTGCGCCGAACCAACAAGCAATCAGGAGAACCAGCGTCCGACGCGGCAGGGCTTGCATCGCTCGATTGACTAGCAGGAGATTCTTCACGGGAAGTTGTCCACGAAAGGTTCAGGAAGGCGGGCAGTGCTGCGTCGCCGCACATGGGGCGGAGCAGCAGGATGAGGACCAGGAGGGGGCTGGGGAGTGATCGCAGCGACTGCACAGTTTAACTGCGGCCGGCACGCGAGCGTAGCACCGACCCACAAGGTCGCCGATTTTTACCTTCGCCCCGACCCTCTGGCTGGCCACAGCGTGCTGCTGGGGCCGAACTCTGTCGGTCGGAACCGGCGACGTGCTGATCGCTCCAGGAACGTTACCTACGGCGCTGAACTACCACAGGCGGCGTCGAGCTGACCGGGATGACATGGGCTGTGGGAGCACGAGGGCAAAGGGGCCCGCCGCCTGTTGGCAGCCCTTGCAACCATGAGCTCAAGGAAGTGACGGCCGCCTATCGCGACACTTCCGAACTCTTGCGATCGCTGTGCCTCGCGAAGCGATGGGGCGCTAGAGTGTCGATCGCCGTGCCATGCCTGACCAGCTTCGGCACCTCGCGCCCGACGGACGCGATTGCTTGGGGACCGAGTGGCTGAAAGGGCCGGCCTGGCAGGTTTAACCGAAGACGCAGGTCGTTGCTTTAGATGTGAGGAAACTTCTGCTTGAACTTCTTGGCGGCCGATCCGAACGCCTTCTCCGCATAGTCGAGAGTCTTGAGGATTTCGTCGCGATTATTTTCCAGCGTCCTCACCGCTCGTGACCACATCGGTTGCTTGAGGTAGTTGTCGGGGATCGATTTCATGATCCGCCCAAAGTTTTTGTCGACCAGCGCACGGATCTTGGGGATGTTCGACAGTCGCAGCTCATAGGTCTGTAGCTTACCGATCAGCGCCTTCGGGTTGCCCTGCATGAAGTTCGGATTCTCCATCGCCGATAGGTCATCGACCGCCTGCGATGTCTTGAGCTCCGCGGTGATATCCTTGGTCATTTTCTTAAAAGCTTCCTGGGACTCAAGGAACTGCTTGAGGTATTGGTCGTTCTTCTTGCCTTCGCCTCTAGCAATCGATTCCAGGGTGTCGAGCCGTGACTTCAGGAGCTTGATTTGGGGAGCCAAATCCTTGGTCCAGACCGCTTCGGTCGCGGCGAACTGTTTGGTGTTGTCGATCAAGGCGCGTTTCAGTCCTTCGAGCACCGCGTCCCATTCCTCGGTGTCGCTAGTCAGCTTCAGCTGCCGACAGACGGCAGCGGCGCCCTCGCGTGGTTTGCCCCGCACAAACTTGTAGTGTTCCTCGTAGGCTTGCTGAAGCGCGCTCTCGTTCTGCTGCAAGAATTGCCTGCAGGACTCGATGTCACGCAGGACCTTGTTCATGTCGCCATTGCTCTCGACCTGGACGGTGAGATCCTTAATGGTTTTCTTTTCCCAGGCAACATTGTTCTTCTTGGCGGTGAGAAACTGATCGCGATATTGGACTGACGTGTTGTTCCAGTCCTCGACGATCTTGAGCCCTTTGGCGATCAGTTTGTCATGCTTTCCCATCGATTTGCCTTTCAGTGAAAGTAGGTAGGAGGCGAGAGTAAAACGTGGCGGCGTGTGGAGATGATGACTTGGCAGTTCTGGGCGGGGCCTCGCCTTGCCACCGTCAGTTATGGTCGCTGTATGCTTCGAGGTGGGAATCTGACCCAGGCCTGCGACCTGAGATTCTGAAAAACAATCATTCGTGTGCCTGTGCAGGCTCCACTGATGCAGTGTTTGAGCGGGCGTCCGGCCGAGAGGGGCCGGATCGGCCAACACACGCCCAAGGACGCGCGGCTCGTTCGAAGGTTGGTGCCGTTGCTAAGCGAGTGTTGCGCTTAGCAACGGCAAAACTTCAGGAGGGGTTATAAGAAGGTGTAACTAAACTCTTGTTCGGCCACACTGATATGCACACTTTGGATTGGCTGGCCATCGATCATCCGTTTGAGAAACTCTTGGCTGATCGCTGGCAGGAGTGTGTTGGTTAGAATCGCGTCGAT